>JAGWJK010000124.1 GCA_028865845.1 Rhizobiaceae bacterium | reverse complement strand
CTGTCAGCGAAGGAAGATCGCGATGCAGCCGGGCAAGCTCGTCCACCATGGATCGGCGGATCTGCGCGTCGAGTGCGGAGAGCGGTTCGTCGAGCAGCAGAACCTGCGGACGGATGGCAATGGCGCGCGCGATTGCGACACGTTGCTGCTGGCCGCCTGAAAGTTCGCGCGGATACCGCTTGGCATAGGTCGACATGCCGACCATTGCAAGCGCCTCTGGCACGCGGGTGCGGATCGTCTCTTCGGCTGTACAGCGCGCCCGCAATCCGAAGGCAACATTTTCCTCGACGCGCATATGCGGAAACAGGGCATAGTTCTGCACCACCATGCCGATGTCCCGGTCGTAGGGCGCAAGGTCGGTTACGTCGCGATCGCCGATCAGGATGCGGCCGCTCGCGGGGCGGACAAAACCGGCGACAGCCCTGAGCGCGGTCGTCTTTCCCGAGCCGGAGGGACCAATCAGCGCAACGATTTCGCCCGGGTTGACCGTCAGGTTCAGGGAATCCAGCACAGTTAGCCCATTATAGGCGACGGAGACGTTTTCGAAGCGGATCCGCTTGGCGGAAGAGGCCGGCGATGACGCCGGCCCCGCGCCGTCGGAAACCTTGGTTTCCAACAGTGCCATCAATTGCTCGCGGTTGCCTGATTGTAGGCGTCGACGTCGGTCTTCAGGTCGGAAAGGACCTTGGTCCAATCAGGCGACCAGATTTCGATGCCGTCCATGATGGCATGGAGCTTGGCATAGTTGTCGTCGGTCGGATGGATATCGGTGCGCACGGGCAGACCCTGGGCGACAGCGCTGACATCCTTCTGAGCCTGTTCGGCGAGCAGGAAGTCGATCAGCTTCTTGCCGTTATCGCTGTTCGGCGCATTCGCGACAAGGGCGATGTAGTAAGGCAGCGGGAAGGCAGTCTTCTTACCATCGGGACCGGCCGGGAAGAAGATTTTGATGTTCGGATTGTCGGCCTGCTGGGCGAGGTTCATCTGGAGATCGCCGTTGGCGACATAAAGTTCACCCTTGTTGACCAGTGCGGTCAGCTTGCCGGTCGAGGCGGACGGGCCGAGATTGTTGACCTGCAGCTTCTTCAGATAATCGAGGCCGGCATCCTTGCTGCCGAAGGCGTGGAAAGCCTGAAGCATGAGCGCGGTGCCGTCACCGGCCTGACCCGGCGTCGAATATTGGATCTTCTGTTTGAATTTCGCGTCCAGCAGGTCCTGATACGTAACCGGAGCGGATTTCAGGACGGAGCTGTTGTAGATGAAATTCGGATAGTTGTTGATCATGGCGACGTAGAAACCCTTCGGATCCTTGTCGCGCGCATCGATCTTGTCGGCGCCGGTAGGCGTGTAGGCCTGCAGCAGGTTTTCGCTCTCAGCCTTCTGGATGAAGGGCGGCAGCGTAACGAGGACATCGGCCTGGGTGTTGGACTTTTCCTTGGCGATGCGATCGACAACGCCGCTCGAGCCAGCCTCGACGTATTGCACCTTGATGCCGGTCGCCTTGGTGAATGCGTCGAATTCGTTGCCGAACCAACTCGGCGTACCATCATGAAGGCCATCGGCGCTGTAGATGGTTACGACCTTGTCGTCCGCCATGGCTGGCAAAGCGACCGAGGCGAAAAGCCCGGCGATCGCCAGAATTGATTTCACGTTCATGATGATTTCCTCGCTGAAATAGGAGCTGCCCAACCCGTATGAGGCTCAGGCTGTAGCAATATGGAACGAGAAATTCATAAGCATTGACTATTACATCTGTATGACAATAGCTAATACCTATAGTTTAGTGATCCAAGCGGCAGACGTTATCGGCGCAGTGACTCAGCGCTCGTTTCCGATTTAAGGACAGGAAACGGAGTTTGGTGCCCGAAATGCTCAACTATTCCTCTCATCAGGCCATCGAGCGGTTTCGATGGCCTCTCGAATTTGAAGAGAGGATTTTTTTCCATGAGCAAAGAAGAAGACAACAAGGCCGTTGTCGTTCGCTGGTTCACCGAGTTTTGGGGCAAGGATGTCAATCTCGCCGTAGTCGATGAGATTGCAGCACCCGACATGCTCCTACAATATTCCCTCCACGAACCACGCCGCGGCCGCGAGGACATCAAGGCATTCATGACCGACTTCCGGGCAGCGTTCCCCGATCTCAACTTCTGGGGAACCTCCGATCTGATCGCGGAAGGCGACTATGTCGTCGGGCAGTGGGAAGGCGGCGGCACGCATACGGGTCCGGCTTTCGACGACTTCGTTCTCGGCGGCCTGGCGGCCGCGACCGGCCGCAAGATGCACTTCACGGGCAAGACCGTGTTGAAAGTGGTCGACGGCATGATCGTCGAGGAGAATGGGCTGGACGACGGCTTGACGGCGATGATGCAGCTCGGGCTGATCCAGAGGGCCTAGATCGCAAAGCGGCAGCCCGTTTGGACCATGCATCAGCGGAAATGAGAATAGAGGCTCGCACGGATTCCTGTGCGAGCCTCCTCGCATTCTTCAGCCGTACGAGGGTGCGCAAATCGTCGAATTGAAAGCAGGAAACGGAGCGCTGAAAATCACCAAGTCGATAATTTCCCATCCAATTCCAATGACGGATGAAGGAAGCTCCATCGTGATCCACATCGGCTATGCCCCGGGCGCCTATGATCTATTTCATATTGGCCACCTCAACCTCCTAAGGCGCGCGAAAGAGCATTGCGATTACCTGATTGCCGGCGTGGCGGCTGACGATGTTTTGGTCAAAGATAAAGGCCTGACACCTGTCATTCCGCTCGCCGAGCGATTGGAGATTGTCCGAAACATCCGCTTTGTCGATGCGGTGTATGCGGCTACCACGCGCGATAAGGTCGAGATCTGGAAAGAGCTGCGTTTTAACGTGCTGTTCAAGGGTGACGATTGGCGCGGCAGCGAGAAAGGCGACAGGCTGGAGCGCGACTTCGGCGCCCTCGGCGTTGAGGTCATTTATTTCCCCTACACGGCCTCCACATCAAGCAGCGCGCTTCGAAAGACGCTCGCGAACATCGATGTGTTGGCGAGCCGTCGATCGACTTTCCAAGCCCCGATCGACGCCACCTATGCGACCTATTCCGGCGCTCGGTCTGTGGCTTGAGCAAGTTTCGGGTGGGATCCTGTTCAATTCAAGAACAAGGATCGGAGTGCGGCAAGCGTCGGTCGGAGGCACGATACCTCCCGAACAATTTCGAACGGAAGGGAATGCAAATGAATTTGGTAAACATCCGACCTGCATCCGTATTTATGGCCGCTTCCGTGGCGGGCGATCCCCGCTGGGCGCGCATCGTCGCCCGCGATAAATCCGCCGACGGCGAGCTTTGGTACTCTGTCTCTTCGACAGGAGTCTATTGCCGGCCCTCATGCCCGTCACGATTGGCGAACCCGAAGAATGTTACCCTCCACGACACGATTGAAAGCGCTCGGTCGACCGGCTTTCGCCCTTGTCTGCGATGTAACCCCGATGGCCCGACGCTCGGATCTGAGAATGCTGTGCTGGTAGCCAGAGCCTGCCGCATCATCGAGGAAAGCGAGGACGAACCGTCTCTGGAGAATCTGGCGGCCGCGGTCGGCCGCAGCGCGAGCTATTTCCATCGCATCTTCAAGGCATCGACTGGATTGACCCCGAAGGCCTATTCCGCCGGTCATCGCGCGAAGAAGGTTCGTGAAAGCCTCGAAACCAGCACCAGCGTCACGGAGGCAATTTATGATGCCGGCTTCAATTCAAGCGGTCGTTTCTATGAGAAGTCGAACGAACTACTGGGCATGACGCCGACACAATACCGGGCGGGCGGTGCCAACGAAGAGATCAAGTTTGCGGTCGGCCAGTCCCACCTCGGCGCGATCCTCGTGGCCTCCAGCACAAAGGGTGTCGCCTCGATCCTGCTCGGCGATGATCCGGAGGAGCTGGTCCGCGACCTTCAGGACCGTTTTCCCAACGCTCGTCTGATCGGAATGGACCGCGACTATGAGGCGCTGATCTCCAAAGTCTGTGGCTTCGTCGAGAATCCCGATGTCGGCTTGGATCTTCCGCTCGATGTCCGCGGCACAGCATTCCAGCGACGGGTATGGCAGGTTCTGCAGGAAATCCCCGTGGGCGAGCGCGTATCTTATTCGGAGATCGCCCGGCGAATCGGGTCGCCGCGTGCCACGCGTGCTGTCGCCGGCGCATGCGCCGCAAACAATATCGCCGTCGCAATTCCATGCCACCGCGTCGTGCGCAATGACGGCGCGCTTTCCGGCTATGCGTGGGGCATCGACCGAAAACGTGCGCTCGTCGAGCGTGAAGTCTCGCAGACCTTATGAAGCAAGGGCCTCGCCGCCGGCCATCGTCCTTGCTTTCTCCGCCGGCGGGAATGGCGGAACAGTTTCGAGCCTGCCGAACTGCAACGGAAAGCGAAGAGCGTCGAGAACAGAACCTTAGTTTGAACACATGAAACGGAGTTCGCCGCCGCAGCGATGAACATAGTTTCGATCATGAGAACAGAATACGGAGATGAGATGATGAACCGCATGATCAGGCCGAATAGCCAACAGGCCGAGACGCGAGTTGCAGCCTATGACTGGGAGGCGCTCGCCGATGAGCTTGATGGCTACGGCTACGCCGTTCTTCCTCTCCTTCTCACGACCGAGGAATGCAGCGACATCGCGTCGCTCTATTCTGACCCAAGCCATTTCCGCAGCCATATTGTCATGGCAAGGCATGGCTTCGGAAAAGGCGAATATCGTTACTTCAGATATCCTCTGCCTGACCTCATAGGAGAACTCCGCACCGCGCTCTATCCCCGGCTCGCCGGTGTCGCCAACAGCTGGAACGAGCGAATGGGCCTCGATCAGCAATTCTCGGGCGAGCACGCTGAATTCCTTCAGCAATGTCACAACATCGGCCAAACCCGCCCCACACCGCTGCTGCTGCAATATGTTCCGGGTGACTTCAACTGCCTTCACCAGGACCTTTACGGTGACCTTGCATTTCCGATCCAGGTGGCGATCTTGCTTTCCGAACCGGGAACGGATTTTACCGGCGGCGAATTTGCGTTGACGGAACAGCGGCCGCGGATGCAGAGCCGCGTCGAAGTCGTACCGCTCCGCAAGGGCGACGCCGTAGCCTTTGCCGTTCACAATCGTCCGGTCCGGGGGACAAAAGGGAACTACCGCGTGAACCTTCGCCACGGCGTCAGCCGCGTCCGATCCGGCATGCGTCACACCGTGGGGATCATTTTTCACGATGCGCGGTGATCCCGGCAGGTGCCGCGCCAACCTTCGCTGTATCATCCAATTTTGTTGTAGATATTCATCGAACATTCCGCAGTCGACGAGCGTGGTAAACACGACCTGTGTCGCTTCGTCGTGGAGCTGACAAGGTGACCTTTTGAAAGCATGATGGTCAGCCGACGCAACAGGACTTCATGACCTTGGCGAGGCTCGCACTTGGCACAACTTGATTGGCCTAATTTCCGTCTTCCTATCCGGCACACTATCCATACCGTTTCTCGTAGTGAGACATATCGAACACAACTCTCTCTCAAAAGTAGATTTTTGTTGTGTTTGAACCACAAACGGCCCTTGGGAATCGCGGTGTCCTGTAATATCATACCGTATATTCGATTTATCTGATCTAAATCAGATATTTCTCCGGGGGGAGCTATCGGTTTTGGCTGGTCTGTTTTATTACCAACCGTATCATCTTCCGGTGTTGCATGGCCCGTTCATGCAATCAGTGGCGTGCTGCGTCGCAAGACGTCATTATATTTATTACATCTAATACTTGCGCGGATCGATAATGCTGAAATCCTCCTCACGCCCGTCTCTCTCCGCGCCGTCCTCCGGAAAGCGCCTCCGCCGCTTTGCGGCCTCGCTGCTCAACGGCTGCGCGCAGGGCGCGCTGATCGTGACGCAGGTCATTGCTCCCTTGGGAATAACCTTGCCGTTGGGCATCAGTCTCCCCTCAGCAGCCAATGCCCAGATTCTTCAGTTAAATCCGCACAATACGGGTTATAACCTAAGCGAATATACACCCAATTATACCTCGTTCATTCTTCCATCCACTTCCACCATCGAGAACCCGGGTGCTGCTGGTGCGGGCACGCATGGAAGCGCGCTTTACGGCAACGCGGCCTATAACTGGAGGCTGACAAACCAAGGTACTATTATCAACCTAGGAACTGATAGTGCCGGGGCCGCTGTTCTCTTTCTCAGTGGCAGCTGGATCAGCAATACAGGGACGATCAGCGCCTCTCATAGCAGCGGTTTTCGCGTCGAAGGAGGCGCGGGCTCGCTTACCAATTCAGGCACGGTGTCTGGCTTTACACGCGGCGTTTATTTTCTTGCCGGCGGTACGATCACCAACACCGGCGTCATTTCTTCTTCTACGTCCAGCTCCAACAGCGGCATCGTCATTAGCGGCTCCACCGGGCGGGTGACGAATAGCGGCAGCATCACCGGCTTTTCAGGTGTCCAGCTTCTGGCCGGCGGCACCATTGTCAACAAGGCGGGCGGACGGATAACGGGCAGCAGCGACGCGGTCGACATCAACGGCGGCATCGGCACCGTCACCAATGCCGGCTCCATCGTTTCAACCGCTTCCTACGCCGTCCATTTTCTCGACAATAGCGGCGGCACGGTCATCAACTCGGGAACGCTGTCCGGCGGAACCGGCGCAGTCAAGTTTGGCAACGGCACCAACCGCATGGTGCTGAATGCCGGCGGGGTGATCACCGGAAATGTTGTCGTCGGCACCGCCAGCAATACCTTGGAACTGACAACGGGCGTCGGCATCGGCACACTGACCGGGCTCGGCACCTCGTTCACCAATTTCGGCACGATCAGCGTCGATACGGGCTCCAGCTGGCTGATGTCCGGCAACAATACCGTCGCCTCGGGCGTGACGTTGACCGAAACCGGCACGCTCGCCTTCAACGGAACGCTCACCAACGCCGGCACCATCGTCGGCAGCAGCGGCACGGCGGTCCAGTTCGGCTCCGGCAATGACCTCCTGGTGCTGAAATCCGGCTTCGCGATGACCGGCATTGCAGACGGCGGAACTGGCGCCAATCAGTTGGAGCTGGCGGCGGGAACGGGCACACTCAGCGGCCTTGGCGCCAACTTCACGAATTTCGGTACGGTTTCCGTCGATTCCGGCGCTATTTGGACCCTGACCGGCGCCAATAGTGTTGCGTCAGGTGCAACTCTTACCAATGCGGGCAATCTTTACGTCAGCGGCAGCCTCACCAACGTCGGTTCTATCACCGGCGGCGTAACGCTCAGCGGTACCGGAACACTCTCGAATGCCGGCCAGATCAGCGGCACCGGCACCAGCGCCGTGTCAAGCACATTGGCCGCCAACGGCGTCGTGTTCAACAGCGGCACGATCGCCGCCTCGGGCCAATTCGGCGTTTACCTGCACGGCAGCGGCCAGGTCTCGAATACCGGCAGCCTCGCCACCATAAGTGGTAGTCGCTTCGGTGTCGCCATCGTGGGTGCGGGCACGGTCTCCAACAACGGCACGATCGTCGGCACCAATTACGACGGCATCAACATGGGCGGCGGCGGCACGGTCATCAATTCCGGCTTCATCAGCGGCAGCCGGAATGGCGTTTATTTCCGTCTGACTGCCGGCACGATGACCAATAGCGGCACGATCGAGGCCAATAGCGGCTACGCAGCTGTCCGTCTGAGGCACGGTGGCGTCCTGATGAACACGGGGACCAGCGCGCTCATTCAGGGTAGCGATGATGGCGTTTATGCCGGAAGCGGCACGATCGTAAACACCGGAAAAATCGTCGGTACCAATGGCCCCGGCGTCTTGTTCGTCGACGTCTATGGGGTAGCCAACAACACCATCACCAACGGCGGCACGATCATCGGCAATAATGGCACGGCGGTGCAGTTCGCCGCCGGCAACGATCGTCTCGTTCTTATGTCTGGTGCCACCTTCAATGGCGTGGCCGATGGCGGCTCGGGTACCAATACGCTCGTATTCGCGGCTAGCGGCGGCACCTTGGCCAATCTCGGCCTCGGGAGCGAATTTACCCATTTCAGCCAGGTGGTTCTCGATGCCGGCGGCAGCTGGACGCTGACCGGCAACAATACCATCGCGTCGGGCTATACGGTTACCAATTCCGGCACCCTTGTCGATGCGGGTTATATCACCAACCAAGGAGCGCTGAAGAACGGCTCTCTCGTGGTTAACAGCACCGCCAGCCTGGTCAATTCCGGCTATGTCTCGGTGACGTCGGCATCGACCAACAACGGCTCGATGAGCAATAGCGGCACCTTCGCCAACAGCGGCACCTTCACCAATGCCGGCACCGCGTCGTTCACGAACAGCAGCCAGCTGACCAACATCGGCAGCTTCTTCAACAGAGGCACATTCGCAAACAGCGGCACGTTCGCAAACAGCTCTGGCTTCTTATACAACACTGGCCTGCTATCCAACTCCGGCTCCATCAGCGGCACCGTAACAATGGGAAGCAGCGGCATCCTGTCGAATTCCGGCACCATCCGTTCGTCAAGCCTCGCAGTTAATATGAATGCCGGCGGAACCGTCGCTAATCTTTCCGGTGGTTCTCTTATTGGCGGCACGGGAGTGCAGTCCATTGCGCCCGCGACCCTGACGAATGCGGGCACGATTACCGGAACCGCGCAGTACGGTATTGTGATGTTTGGCGGCGGTAGGCTCACGAATTCCGATGGCGGCCTCATCCAGGGCCCGAACATCGGGGTATATAGCGGTGGTGACGTGGCATTGATTTCAAATGCCGGCACCATCACCAGCAGTGGCGTTGGGTTACAATTAGGCAATGGTTTCGACGATACCGTCATCAATACCGGCACCATCATCGGCTCGGTCGGCTACGCTGTGCTGTTTGGCAGCGGAAATGATCTGCTGGAGATCGGCCCTGACGCGTAT
>JAGWJK010001208.1 GCA_028865845.1 Rhizobiaceae bacterium | reverse complement strand
CACCGCAAACATCGTCGCCACCAGCTCGGCCCAGCCGGCGAAGGTGACGGCGTGCAGATCGACGATCGACGGCAGCAGCGCCACATAGAACACCATGATCTTCGGATTGCCCATGGTGACGGAAAAGCCGGCGAAAAACAGCCGGATCGATGATTGCGCATCGGGAAGCTGCCCCTCTGCCGCGTCGGTGGCCGCAAACCACATCTTCCAAGCGAGGTAGAGAAGATAGGCGACGCCAAGCCATTTGATGGCGACGAAGGCCCAATGAAAACTTTCTGCGATCGTCGCCAGCCCGGCAACGGCGCAGGTGAGCCAGATGGCTTCGCCAATCCACATGGCGGCAAGAAAAGGCAGGACATCGCGGGCGCCGCGGGTGAGCACCCGCGCGACAAGCGCTGCCACATTGGGCCCGGGCGACCCGGCAACGATGAACAGGGTGCCGGCAAAAGCGAGCAAAGTCGTCAGGCTCATCACATCTACCCATGTTCGGTCACAGCGGAGGCAACTGCATCGCGGGACGGAATCGATAGCATTTCGGATGGTGTTTTGTGAGGTTTTTCCGCCGGCGGGCGGCAAATATCTGGCGAGCGCGCCGCGGAGCGACCTCATGCGGCGACTTGGACTGTCGACCTGAAGAGCGCTCGCCGGCGAGATAGAAATCCACGTTGCTGGACTATTAGTCGTGAAGAAGGCTTAATGCACGGAAAGGTTGGGTTCAGGGATGTCGATGATGAAATCGCCGCCGCAAATCACTGGTGAGACCGATGTTCTTGACGCTGTCGTGATCGGGGCCGGCTGGGCCGGCCTGGGTGTCAGCTATTGGCTGGCGCGGCGAGGGCTTCGCCACAACGTCTTGGAGCGAGGTCGCATAGGCGAGACGTGGCGTACGCAACGATGGGATTCTTTTCGAATGAATACTCCCAACGTGCAGACCGTCATGCCAGGCGATCGCTACGAAGGCCCGGATCCGTTTGGTGCCCTGACGCGAGATCAGTTCGTCGCGCTCCTCGATGATTTTGCCAAGCGCAACTTGCTCCCGATCGAACCGCACACAGTGGTAACCGAGCTCGCGCTGGAGGATGGCACGTTTCGGCTGGCCACCTCGCGGGGCGTCTTTTGTGCTCGCAACGCGATCGTCGCCAGCGGCAGCCTGAATTGTGCGGTCCGCCCTGCGTGGGCTGCTGCCTTGCCGTCCGGCCTTTGCCAGATCGATGCTTCAAGCTATCGCAGCGCCGCCGATCTCCCTGATGGAGCGGTTCTGGTGGTCGGAAGCGGCCAATCGGGCGCGCAGATTGCCGAGGAGCTGGCGGAAGCCGGCCGGTCTGTTTTCCTTGCCACCAGCCGGGTTGGGCGGCTCCCGCGGCGCTACCGACGCCGCGACATCATGGTCTGGCTTCTCGAAAGCGGGTTTCTCGATGTGCGGCGCGAGGAGGTCATTCGGCTTGCGGGACGCATCCCGGCTCGTGGCGTGCTTGGGTCGTTGCACACCATAAGCCTGCAGGCGCTGAGTGCCCGCGGTGTTGTGCTTCTGGGCCATTTCACGGGCATTGAAAATGACGACCGCTTGTCGTTCGCTGGCGATCTCGAGGCGAATGTTCGTTTTGCCGATGAAGCTTCCGACAACATCAAACGCCATGTTGATGAATATATCAGCCGCGCCGGGATCGATGCTCCGGCTGCCGAGCCCGACCCGGCGGAGACGGTTGCGATGCGCCAGCCGGATCTTGCGATCGGCTCGCTCGATCTTTCCCGCTCCGGCATAACGAGTGTGGTGTGGTGCACAGGTTTCAAGGGCGATTTCAGTTGGGTGAAACTTCAAGGCGCGCTCGAC
>JAGWJK010001207.1 GCA_028865845.1 Rhizobiaceae bacterium | reverse complement strand
ATATCCGCCTTGGGCTTGAAGCCGGATTGAAGATCTTCTGCGAAAAGCCGATCGTCTCGACCATCGAGCAAAGTATCGAGCTTGCGCACCTGATGGCGAAATACGGTCATGAGCGGCTGATGGTCGGCCTTGTGTTGCGCTATTCGCCGCTCTACCGCGATCTGCGCGCCGCCCAGGCTGCCGGCACGTTGGGTCACGTGGTTTCCATCGAGGCGGCGGAACATATCCAGCCCTATCACGGCGCTTTCTTCATGCGCGACTGGCGGCGTTACGAGCGTTATTCCGGCAGCTTCATGCTGGAAAAGTGCTGCCACGACCTCGACCTTTATAATGGCGTCGTGGGCGCCCGGCCGGAGCGCGTGGCGAGCTTCGGTGGCCGCAAGAGCTTCATTCCCGCCAATGATCCGGCCCGCGAAGGCATCAACGACCTCGAAATGTTCCATCGCAAGCCGAGCGGCTGGATGGGATCCGATAAGGTCTTCGACAGCGATGGCGACATCATCGACTACCAGGTCGCGATCGTCGAATATGCCAACGGCGTCGGCATGAATTTCCACACCAATCTCAACGTGCCGGATCAGTTCCGCCGCTTCGCCGTCATGGGGTCGCGCGGCATGGCGGAGGGCGATTTCATTCGCGGCTATCTCGACGTCCACGAGATGCTGACCGGCAA
The DNA here is from genome assembly GCA_028865845.1 of Rhizobiaceae bacterium. Classification (GTDB taxonomy): domain Bacteria; phylum Pseudomonadota; class Alphaproteobacteria; order Rhizobiales; family Rhizobiaceae; genus Rhizobium. The sequence goes on along the minus strand of JAGWJK010001207.1, from coordinate 1,159 downwards.
CAAGGTCATCCAGAACAAATACGCCGCGACCGAACTGTCGCAGCATTATGGCGCCGACGAGCAGATGGCTGCCGACATCATCGCCCATGTGAAATCGGGCGTCGATTTGCCGGTCTCCACGCTCAACGCCCTGGAGGCCGGAATTCTCGCCTTGTCCATGGACGAGGCGCGCATGAAAAGGACCGTCGTCGATCTCAGGCCCATTTGGGACAAGTTCGACGAAGCGCTGCATTCGCGAACCGCGTAAAAGGAGGCGGCAGATGGGTGTTCAACGCAGCACAGTCATCTTCGCCTGGCTCCTGCTTCTTCCGGCCGTCCTCTATGTTGCCGTCATCGTTGCCTATCCGCTGGTCGATACGGTCATCTTGTCCTTCACCGACGCCTCGCTGAAGAAGCTGACCAACTGGGTTGGGTTCGACAATTACCGGAAGATCTTCAACGCCACTTTCGCCTCGGTGATCGTGCGGACCTTCATCTGGACCTTCTTTTCCGTGTCGATCAAGATGATCATCGGCACGTTGGGCGCCTCGCTGTTGAATTCGGCCGTCCCGGGCCGCGCGCTGTTCCGGGTGCTGACCATGCCGCCCTGGATCGTGCCCATGGCGATCGGCATCTTCATGTGGGGCTGGATGTATAACGGCGAGTTCGGCATGATCTCGGGCCTGCTGCAGCGCTTCGGCATCGTCGACAGCCCGGTTGCCTTTCTGGCCTATGGCAACACCGCTTTCTGGGCGACGATCGTCACCGACGTTTGGATCGGCGTGCCGATGGTCACCCTCTATATGCTGGCGGCAATGCAGGCGATCCCGCATGATCTCTACGAGGCCGCATGGACCGACGGTGCCGACCGCTTCTATCGCTTCCGGCGCATCACGCTGCCGTTGCTGGTGCCCTCGCTGGTCACGATGTCGATGCTCTCGTTGATCTCGACGTTCAATTCCTTCGACATCATCTGGATTTTGACCCGCGGCGGCCCGAACGGCGAAACGACGACGATGATCATCGACACCTACAAGACGGCGATCGGATCCTACAAATATGGTGAGGGCGCTGCCCGCGCAGTGCTGATCTGCATCTTCCTGTCGCTCTTCTGCCTTGCCTACTTCCGCCTGACCAACCGCTTTTCCACGGGAGCCAAGTAGCGATGAGCCAGCCATCG
>JAGWJK010000123.1 GCA_028865845.1 Rhizobiaceae bacterium | reverse complement strand
TCCTCATCCGGCATGGCAACGAGATCGCGACCGCGCCACTCAACACGGCCGCTCACGTGCCCTGGCTCGCGGATCAATCTCATGATGGAGCGCAGCGTCACGCTTTTGCCCGAACCGGATTCGCCGACGAGACCGACCACTTCACCCGGCGCAACGTCGAAATCGACATCGGCGGCGGCAATCGCCAGACCACGCGGCGTATCGAAGGTGGTCGTCAGGCCCCGGACGATCAGGCCTGCATTTTCGCTTGCTGCCGTCGTCATCGGCGCACCCTCAACAGTTCGGCAAGGCCGTCACCCGTCAGGCTGAAGCCGAGCCCGGTCACAACGATCGCGACGCCAGGGAAGACCGAGATCCACCAGGCGGTGTTCATGTAGTTCTTGCCGTCGGCGATCTGCACGCCCCATTCGGCAGCCGGCGGCTGGGCGCCAAGACCGAGATAGCCGAGGCTGGAGCCGAGCAGGATGGCGAGCGCCATGTCGGTCATCCAGTAGACGATTGCCGGCGTGATCGCGTTCGGCAACAGATGACGGAAGATGATGCGCGCCGGCGTATAGCCCATGACCCGGCCTGCATCGGCATAGTCGAGTCGTTTCTGCACCTTGATCTCGGAGGCGATCAGGCGTGCGTAGAAGACCCAACCGACGACGCCGATCGCGATATACATGTTGCCGAGGCCCGGGCCGAGCACCGAGACGACGGCGATCACCAGCACCAGGAAGGGGAAAGTGAGAACGGCATCGACGACGCGCCCGAAAATCGCCTCGGCAACGCCGCCGAGATAGCCGACGATCGCGCCGACGAAAGTGCCGAAGATGAACGGGCCGACCGTCGAGAAGATCGCGATCTGCATATCGATCGTATAGGCGTGGATAACGCGCGAAAGGACGTCACGACCGAAACTGTCGGTGCCGAACGGGTGCAGCCAGCTCGGTCCCTTGAGGATGGCCTTGTAGTCGAAGGTCGTCGGATTGTAGGGCGCGAACAAGGAGGGAAAAAAGGCAAGCAGCATGCTGAGGAGCAGGATAATGCCGCCGGAGATCAGCGTGCGCGGCAGCGCCCGCCTGCGGGCCTTCTTGACGACGTGGGTATCCGTGGTGATGGCGCTCATCGGGAAATCCTCGGATCGAGCCAGGCCTGGAAGATGTCGGTGATGAGGAAGGTCAGCGACACCAGGACGGCGAGCGCGATGGTCAGGCCCTGCAGCACGGGATAGTCGCGGCCGTAGATACTGTCGATCATCAGCCGTCCGGCACCGGGAACGGCAAAGACGGTTTCGGTGATGACGCCGCCGCCGAGCAGCGAACCGATCTGCAGGCCGAAGAGGGTAATGGTCGAGATCAGCGCGTTGCGCAGCACGTGCCGGAACAGGATGATGCGGGTGCGCAGGCCTTTGGCACGGGCGAAATCGACATATTCGGCGTTGATGACACCGATGATGGCGGCGCGCAGATTGCGCATCAGGATCGCCGCCAGACTGACGGCAAGCGTCAGTGCAGGCAGGAAGAGATGATAGAGTTTCGAGCCGAGCGTGTCGCCATAGCCGCCGACCGGAAACCACTTCAGGTGCGCGGCAAAAAGGGTCAGCAGCAGGATGCCGATATAAAAGACCGGCATCGATAGCCCGACCTGGAAAACGCCGCGAATGGCCGCGTCCGGCGCCTGCTCACGCTTCAGCGCGGCGACGAAGGCAAGCGGCACCGCAAGCACGAGCGCGATGACGGCCGCCATGGCGATCAGCATCAAGGTCACCGGCAGACGCTGCAGGATGAGCGTCATCACGGGCAGCTTCAGCGTGATCGAATTGCCGAGATCGCCGGTAAAGACGCGCTGAACGAAATAGAGAAACTGTACGAAGATCGGCTTGTCGAGGCCAAGGCTCGCGTTGATCCTGATAACATCGGCGTCCAGGGCGCGGTCACCGAGCATGGCGCTGGCGGGATCGCCGGGCAGAAGCCGGATCAGCACGAAGGTGATGACCAGGATGAACACCACGGTCGGGATCATCTGGAGAATGCGACGAACTATGTAACTGAAAAGAGGCAAATCGCCGCTCCCGCATTTCCGGTAAAACGGAGAACGGCGCGGGGAGCCTGAAGCTCGCCGCGCCGATGGGTTCAGGCCTTACTTGCTGAGCCAGGTCTTGGTGAAGATGTTGTTGCCGAGCGGGATCTGCAGGAAGCCGTTGACCTTCTTGTTGAGAGCGACCGGATAGGGCGTCTCATAGAGCGGCACGATCGGGCCGTCGGCGTTGTAGATCTCCTGGATGCGCTGATATTCATCGCCGCGCTTCTTCACGTCGATTTCTTTCTGCGATGCCTCGAACAGCTTGTCGGCCTCGTCGCTCTTCCAGCCGGAATGCAGGGCCTGGATGTTCGGCGAATAGACGAAGTAGGAAGCGATCTCGTTCGGGTCGGCGATATCGTCGGTCCAGGCACCTTCGCGCATCGTGAACGTGCCGTCGCGATACTGCTGCGTGCGGCTGGCATTGTCGACCTGCTGCAGGTCGAGCTTGATACCAATCTGCGCCCACATCTGCTGCAGCGCCGTGGCGATGCCGATTTCGTCCTGGTTGCCGGCGAGAACAAGCAGGCTGGTCGAGAAGCCATTTTCGAAGCCGGCTTCCTTCATCAGAGCCTTGGCCTTGTCGACGTCGACCGGGAACAGCGGCTTGTCGCCGGAATGCAGCGGGGTTGCCGTCGACATGAAGGAGGTCATCGGCGTGCCGACGCCATGGGTGACGATCTGGATGATCGCGTCCTTGTCGACCGCGTAGTTCATCGCCTGGCGGACCTTCGGGTTGGACAGGGGATTGTCCTTACCGGCGAGCTGCGGACGCACGTTCATCGAGATGTATTCGACGCGGGTCGAGGGGAAGAGCTGCATATTCAGGTTGTCGGCGGACTTCAGCTCGTCGACGCGCGAATAGGGGATGAATTCGGCGCCGTCGAGTTCGCCGGAATTAAGCTTCAGGATGCGCGTGGCATCATCAGGGATGACCTGGAAGTCGATGCCATCAAGATAAGGAAGCGGCTTGCCGTCCTCGCCCACGCCCCAATAGTTCGGGTTGCGCACGAGCTTCATGTCTGAACCGCGATCCCAGGACTTCAGGACGAACGGACCGGAGCTGATCGGGTGTTCCGCGAAAGCCTTGGCCTTGTCGGCATCGGTGGCGCCTGGAGAGGCTTCGAAAGCCTTTTCCGGCAGGATCGCCGTATTGAACACGGTCAGCGCCGTGAGAATGGCGGGATCGGTGTGCTTGAGCTTGATGAGGATGCCCTTGTCGCCCTGGGGCGTGACATCGTCGATCGAGCTGATCAGGAAGTTCCAGATGCCGTTCTTCGGATCGGCGGCGCGCTTCAGCGACCATGCGACGTCTTCCGCGGTGATCGGCGTGCCGTCGGAGAACTTGATGCCATCGCGCAGCGTCAGCGTCACGCTCAGGCCGTCGTCGGCGACTTTCCAGGCGGTGGCGAGGCCGGCCTGAACGCCCTTGCCGTCGTCGGTCGGCAGCAGCAGCGTGTCATAGAGATTGGAAAGGACCCAGATGTCGACGTTGGCGTCGTTCAGTACCGGATCGAGAAACAGGCTGTCCGCGTAACGCCCATAGGTGAGCGTGCCGCCACGCTCGACGGCATAGGCGGAGGATAGGCTGGTGCCCAGCAGAAGGGCGGCAGCAAGTGCGGTCTTGGCAATCGTTTTCATTGCATTCCCCTTGTTCTTGTGAACGCATAAAGTGTTATTATTGGCTATAACGATTTCACGCGATTTTTTAAGTGTCAACTGCTTTTTCGCAGCGCTAAAATGGCGCTTATGGCCGGTTGACAGGCTTTGTCGGTCGCGTCAGGATAACTGTCACAACCGATTATAACAGCTAAATCGAACGGCCTTCATGGAGTTCTTCGTCGATCGCGAGCTGCCCGTGCCATTGCGCACCCAGCTCCACGGCCTCATCGAATACGGCATTGCCTGCGGCGAGCTCACTCCGGGCGAAACCCTGCCGTCGGTGCGCGAGCTCGCGGAAAAAATTGGTGTCGCTCCGATGACCGTAAGCCAGGTCTACGCCGATCTCAAGGCCGCCGGACTGATCGACGCGCGTCCGGGCTCCGGCACCTTCGTAACGGACAGCCTCCAGGCCCGCCTCGCCGGCCGCGCCGATGCCAGCAGCCTGCATCGCCATATCGACGAGATGATCGATGAAAGCCGTGCGCTGGGTATTCGCTCGGCCGAGCTGATCTCGCTGGTCAGCGCCCGCATATTCTATCGCGACAGCATCGGTCCCAGGCTGCGCATCGTCATGGTCGGTCTGTTTCCCGATGCGACGACCAGCTATGCACGTTTCATCGCGGCGCGCTTAGGCAGAGGCGTCACCGTCGAGCCGCTGACGATCGCCGCGATCGAACGCGAGAAGAATGCCAAGGCGCGGGCAAATTCCGCCGATCTCGCGGTAACCTTCGCCAACCGCCATCGCGAGGTGGCGATGCTTTTGCCGAACACCAAGGTGGTGACGATCAGCTTTACCCCGGCTGAAGAGACGCGCATGGCGCTCGCCTCGCTGAATTCGCTGACCTCGATCGCGGTGATCTCCCGTTTTCCGGATTTCCTGCCGATCATGAAGAGCGGCGTGCAGCGGTTTGCGCCGCATATCAGCGAGATTTCGGCAGGCACCCTGGAGACGCCCGGGCTCGACGCCCTGATCGCCCGCGCGAGCGTCGTGATCTACGCATCGGGCGCCGAGAGCGTCATCGATCGGCTGCCGCCGGGCATGCCGGCCATCGAATATCGCCACGCGCCCGATATCGCCGATATCGAGCGCGTCATCGCCCCCATCCTCCGCGCCGCCGGCATCCAGCCGCAGCCGGCCGATATGCCCGCCCAGAAACGGGCGGGAGACCTGACTGCGCCGCCGATCGAAATGGATAGGCAAGAGACGCAGTAACACTTTGAAATCATGCATCCGCCCGCTGAATCAGGAGGATTTTCGGGCCCATGCACGAAGCGCCGCGCGCCTTCAACGCGCCCGGTTCGCTTCGACACCTTGAATTTGGAGCGCCCCATCCGCTTTGCCTCGAGCGGGACGCCCCTGCAAACAAGAATGGGAACAGGAGAAATATCATGAAAGTTTCCGAATCCAGCTGGCAACAGATCGAAGCCTATTTGAAGCATGACGACCGCGCGATCCTGCCGCTCGGCAGCACCGAACAGCACGCGCAGCTCTCGCTTTCGGTCGATTCCATCCTGTCGGAACGCGTCGCCGTCGAAGCCGCCGAGCCGCTCGGCATTCCGGTTTTTCCGGTCGTCGCCTATGGCATCACGCCGTATTTCCTTGCCTATCCCGGCACCATCAGCCTGCGCCAGGAAACCTATATCCGCATCGTCAGGGACATTCTTGACGGCCTGCGCCTGCAGGGCTTCCGCCGCATTCTGATCGTCAACGGCCATGGCGGCAACCAGCCGGCAGGCAGCCTCGCCGTCGAATGGATGGGCGACAATCCGGATACGTCGGTCAAGTTCCACAACTGGTGGAATGCGCCGAAGACCTTCGCCAAGGTCCAGGAGATCGACACCGTCGCTTCGCATGCATCCTGGATGGAGAACTTCCCCTGGACTCGCCTCCCCGGCACGGTTTTCCCGACGCAGCAGAAGCCGATGGTCGATCTCGTGCACATGCGCGCCATGTCGCCGGCCGGCGTCAAGGCACTTCTCGGCGACGGCAATTTCGGCGGCTATTACGAGCGTCCGGATGAGGAAATGCAGGCGATCTGGGACGTCGCCGTCGAGGAGACCCGCGCTCTTCTCAAAGGAGGTTGGGCATGAGCACGCCGATCTTGATCTGGGGTGCCGGCGCGATCGGCGGAACCCTCGGCGCGTCCTTCATCCGCGCCGGACACGAGGGTGTCTTCGTCGACAACGCCGCCGACCATGTCGCCGCCATCAATGCCAAGGGCTTGCGGATCGACGGTCCGATTTACCAGGACACCGTGAAGGCCAAGGCCTATCTGCCCGAGGAGCTGGAAGGCACCTTCGACCGCATCTTCCTCTGCGTGAAGGCGCACCATACGGCCCATGCGGCGAAGGCTCTGCTGCCGCACGTCGCGGCGGACGGCTACGTCGTCTCCGCTCAGAACGGCCTCAATGAAAACGTCATTGCCGATATCATCGGCAAGGAACGCGTCATCGGTTGCTTCGTCAATTTCGGCGCCGACTATCTGGAGCCGGGCGTCGTGCACTATAGCGGCCACGGCGCCGTCGTCGTCGGTGAACTCGATGGCAAGATGACGCCGCGCATCCAGGCGATCTACGCGCTGATGCTGCAGTTCGAACCCAAAGCGATCCTGACTGACAATATCTGGGGCTACCTCTGGGGCAAGCTCATCTACGGCGCGCTGCTGTTCGGCACCGCGCTCACCAATGACAGCATCGCCGATGTGCTCGCAAACCCGACCTATCGCCCGGTGCTGACACAGCTCGCCCACGAAATCGGCAAGGTGGCGGAAGCGCAGAACATCGTGACCGAAGCTTTCAACGGCTTCGATCCGACTGCCTTTGCCCCTTCCGCTCCGGCGGCCGAAACCGCACGCTCCTTCGACGAGATGGTGGTGCATAACCGCAAGTCGGCGAAGTCCCATTCCGGTATCTGGCGCGACCTCGCCGTCCGCAAGCGCAAGACGGAGGTCGATGCGCAGGTGTTGCCGGTCGTCGAAATCGGCCGCTCGCTTGGCGTGCCGACGCCGCTTGCGGCCCGCGTCGTCACCATGATCCATGAGATCGAGGACGGCAAACGACCGCTCGATCTCGCCAATCTCGATGATCTTGCGAGGGCAGCGGCATGAATATCACCTTCGAAGGCAAGACCGTCATCGTCACCGGTGCCGCCCATGGCTTCGGTCGCACCATCGCCCAGGGTTTCGCCGCCCGTGGCGCGACCGTCCATATCTGCGACGTCAATGAAGCCGGTCTCCAGGAAACCCTGAAGCTGTGCGGCGCGAAGACCACGGCGCACCAGCTCGATGTCGGCAACCGCGCGGCCGTGCAGGAAACTGTCGCCAAGATCGCGGCCGTTTCGGGCACGATCGACGTGCTCGTCAACAATGCCGGCGGCGTGCGCGGCCAGGTCGGCCGGCCGATCGAAGAGATTTCGGAAGCTGATTGGCAAACGATCTTCGACGTTAATCTCTCCGGCGCCTTCTTCATGTCGCAGGCCGTCGCCCCGACGATGAAGTCGCAGAAATCCGGACGCATCATCAACATCTCCAGCGGTGCCGGCCTCGGCATCTCGCTCACCGGCATCCAGGCCTATGCCAGCGCCAAGGCCGGCCAGATCGGCTTGACGCGGCAGCTCGCCCACGAACTCGGCCCCTGGAACATTACCGTCAACAACGTCGCTCCCGGCTTCGTGCGCTCGAACCCGACGACCGAACGGCAATGGGATGCGATGGGCGAAGAGGGCCAGGCCAAGCTGTTGCAGAACATCGCCCTGAAGCGGCTCGGCGAGCCCCAGGACATCGCCGCCATGGTGATGTTCTTCGCCTCGGATTTCGCCGGCTGGGTCTCCGGCCAGGTCATCAGCGTGGATGGCGGAAAATGAGTAGCGTCGAAACCTATCTCGATGAGCATTTCGCCGAGGGACTGGAAGACCTCAAGGCGTTCTGCCGCATCCCGAGCGTCAGCACGGACCCCGCCTATGCGGAAGGCATCGCCAAGGCGGCGGCTTTCGTCGCTGAGCGACTGAAACGTGCGGGCTTCACCAATGTCGAGCAGCTCGCCACAGGCGGCCATCCGGCCGTCTTCGGCGAGATGATCACCGATCCCAAGCTGCCGACCTTTCTGGTCTACGGGCATTACGACGTGCAGCCGCCGGATCCGTTCGACAAATGGAAGACGCCGCCCTTCGAGCCGGATGAACGCGACGGCAGGCTCTATGCCCGCGGCGTTTCCGATGACAAGGGGCCGCTGCTGATCCCGATCCTGGTCGCCGAAGCCTATATGCGCACCGAAGGCCGCCTTCCGGTCAATCTAAAGGTGCTGATCGAAGGCGAGGAAGAATCCGGCAGCCCGCATTTCGAGGCGACGCTGCAGACCTATCGCGATCGTCTTGCTTGCGATCTGGTCATTTCGGCCGATGGCGCCATGTGGCGTCCCGACCGGCCGTCGATGACGGTTGCAAGCCGCGGCCTCGTTGCTTTCGAAGTCACGGTCACCGGCGCCTCGAAGGACCTGCATTCCGGCCGCCATGGCGGCAGCGCTCCCAACCCGATCGCCGCCCTTTCGAAGCTCATCGCCTCGATGCACGGCGACGATGGCCGGGTCTCGGTCGAAGGCTATCTTGACGGCACCAGTCCGCCGGACGCCCGCATTATCGCTGCGATCGAAGCTGCCAATTTCGATGCCGATGCCTATTACCGGGAAAACGGTTCACCGAAGCCGGACCCGATCGCCACTGGCAAAGAACTGCTGATCAGGCAATGGCTGGAGCCGACGCTGGAGTTCAACGGTATCTCAGGGGGCTATCAGGGCAAAGGCACGAAGACGGTCATTCCGACGGAAGCAAGCGTCAAGATCACCTGCCGCCTGATTGCCGGACAGAAGCCGGATCATATCGAAGAGGTCGTGACACGGCATCTGAAAGCCAGGCTTCCCGCCGGTTTCGCGCTTCACATCCATCGCCACGGTCCCGGCAGCGAGGCTTTCTTCATCGATCCCGACCTGCCGGCGCTGAAGGTCGCGGAAGAGGTACTTGGTGACCTACTCGGCCAGCCGCCCTTGCGTGTCGCCATGGGCGCGACGATCCCGATCGGGGCTTCGTTCAGCAAGCATCTCGGCACGTAAGCCTTCTTCTTCTCCTTCTCGACGTCGGACGAAGATTATCACGCTCCGAACGAGTTCTTCCGCCTCTCCAATTTCCGCATCGGCCTCACCGCCTGGGCGCAGCTCTTGC
>JAGWJK010001206.1 GCA_028865845.1 Rhizobiaceae bacterium | reverse complement strand
TTCGGCCGCGCCGCCCAGCGGCTCGGAATCTCGCAGCCGCCGCTCAGCCTGCATATCAAAGCGCTGGAGGAAGAGATCGGCGTCGAGCTGTTTACCCGCGTCAATCGCAAGGTCTTCCTCACCGCTTCGGGGCGTATCCTCCATCAGCAGGCCGCCCGGCTGCTGGATCACGTCCAGCGCGTCGATCACATCATGCAGGGCGTCGGCGCCGGCGAGTATGGCGAACTCTTCGTCGGCTGCGTGCCCTCGGCCATGTACGATATCCTGCCCAAGATCATGCGGCATTTCCGCAGCCTCTATCCGAAAGTCCATCTCGTGCTCAAGGAAGGGCATACGATGGATATCACCGACGAGGTTGTGGAAGGACGGCTCGATGTCGGGCTCGTCTGGCGCAACGTCTCCGATCCGTCTCTCGGAATCCAGCCGATCCTCAGGGAGCAATTCTCGGCGATCGTGCCGGCCGATCATCGCCTTGCCAGAAAGAAGACGATTTCCCTTCGCGACCTGGCAAGCGAATCCCTGATATTGCCGCCGCGCAAAGTGTCGCCCTATCACTACGACCACATCATTGCAGCCTTCGCCAAGCAGGGGCTGAACCCTCGCATCGAATACGAGGTTCCGACGATACTGTCGCAGATCGGCTTCGTTGCCTCAGGCTTCGGGGTGGCGATATCGCCGAGCGTCGCGCGCCGTTTTGCGACCGACGGCGTCGCAGTCATCCCGTTTGCAGAGGAAATGCCGCCCGTCATCCTCTCGCTTGTCTGGAACAAGGAGCGCGATTCCAACGCCGGCGAACAGTTCCGCGAGGCCGTGAAGGGTCTCTACAGGTCCGACAGCTAGACAATTCCATCACGGTCGCGCCCTGGGAGGACGCGCCGCGTGCGATCGCGCGCGCCATTGCCGTTCAAAGCACTTGGAGATCAGGATGTTCATCATCGACAGCCAAATTCACCTCTTCCTTCCCGATACGCCGGATCATCCCTGGCCAGCGGAAACCCGCGGGCTCGCGCATGGCCAGCACCAATATCTGCCGGAGGACATATTTCCGCAGATGGACGGTGCAGGCGTACAGCGCGCCGTTCTCGTGCCCCCGAGCTGGGCAGGCGACGACAACAGGCCCTGCCTGGCCTGGGCAGATCGATATCCGGATCGCTTTGCCGTGATGGGACGCTTCGACCTGCTCGATCCCAATCGCGAGCGGCTCGAAACCTGGCTGCAGCAACCGCATATGCTCGGCGTTCGCTTTGCCGGCGCCTTCCATCGCGGCGAGTGGCTTGATCTCGAACGATTCGGCTGGTTCTGGGCAGCCATCGAGCGGCTGCAGATCCCGGTGATGCTGCTGGCGGCCGGCGAGCGGATTGAGCTCGTCAAAACGATGCTGGAGCGCCATCCGCAAGCGATCATCATCATGGATCACTTCGGCACCACCATCGGCGACCTTACCCAGATCGATCCATGGGCCTTTCAGGACAAGGTGCTCGAACTGGCGAAATTCCAGAATGTCTACGGAAAACTGTCGGCCTTGCCGCTCAACACGCTGGAGCCATACCCTTTTCCATCGCAGACGCCGTTCATCCGCAAGGCCTACGACGTGTTCGGGCCGAAGCGTCTTGCCTGGGGCACGGATGCGAGCCGCTTCCGCCGCTCGACCTACAAGGAGGCGGTCGACCACATGCTCCACACCATCGACTTCCTCACGGACGACGACAAGGAATGGATCATGGGCGGGACCATCGCCAAGGTTCTGAACTGGCCGATCGGCTAGGCAACGCGACGCGGCGCTCCGGCGAAAAACATCGATCAGACCGAAAACCCTGGGAGGATTATCATGGTCG
>JAGWJK010001205.1 GCA_028865845.1 Rhizobiaceae bacterium | reverse complement strand
CTGACACTGAACGGATCGGTGGGACACAAGCGGAACTGACGAAAAGCGGCCGGCGAGTGACATCGCCGGCCGCCAGTCCTCATTCGGCGGGCAGGATGATCGTCTTGATGCCTTCGCCGGCTGCCGCGGCGTCGAAACCTTCCTGCCATTTGTCGATCGGAACGCGCCGGGTAATCAGCGGCGAGAGGTTGACGAGCCTCTGCTCGATCAGTGCCATCGCCCGCCGCCAGGATGTCGGCGTCGAGGCAAAGCCGCTGGAGACGACGAGTTCCTTGTAGAGCACGAGATCGAGCGGAACGGTCACATCCTTGCCGAATATGCCGATCTGCACGTAGCGCGCGCCGCGCCTTGCCGCGCGCAGGGCGGCATCGGCGGCCGGAGCGCTGCCGGAGCATTCGATCACGACGTCAAAGCTGTTTGGTTCGGGGATGTCGGTCGTTGTCGTCATGCCGAGCGTCGCGGCCGTCGCAAGGCGCTCCGCATCTCGCGGCAGGCCTGCCAATGTCACGATACCGCCCTGAGCCATGGCGACCTGCGCTGCAAGCTGCCCGATCGCGCCGGGCCCCGTCACCAGCACCTTGTCGCCGGCGCTGACGACAGGCGGATCAAGCAGAGCCTGGGTCACGCAGGCAAGCGGCTCGGCAAGCACGGCTTCGCTGTCGCTCACCGCCTCGGGAACCTCGTGGAGATTGATCGCGGGCACCACGACATAGCTGGCAAAACCGCCATTTTCGAAAGAACCGAGCGATCGGCGTTTCGGGCAGAGATTGCGCCGCCCGGACCGGCACCAGTCGCAGGTGCCGCAGGTCGAGAAATAGGTCTCGCAGACGTAGCGTCGGCCGACGAGCGAAGCGTCCTCTTCGCTGCCGACGGAATCGACGATGCCGAGGATCTCGTGCCCCATGATGACGGGAGCGTCGTAGGCATATTCGTCCCGCGCAATGTGAATGTCCGTGCCGCATATGCCGGTCGCGATGACCTTTACGCGGGCAAGGCCTGGCCCTGCCGTCGGTTCTTCCACGAGTTCGAGGCGAACGTTGCCGCTGCCAGGCCCGGTTTTGACGACGGCCAGCATTTCGTGCTCGTGAGCGGATGTTAAGGACATGAATGTGTCTCCTTGCTGTGCACGGCCCCTAGCCGGGTATTATTTGAGCTTACAAATATGTTAGTTTGTCTTATTATTAGGATCATGTTACAGCACTCCTCTTGGGAGGATGTTCTTGGCCCGGCTGCGTAAGCAGGCGCATTACGAAAGTGAGCAAATGACGATTTCGACCGAAGAGCTGTTCGTGAACCTCGATCGCTCTGGACCGATCCCGTTGTACTACCAGATCGCCAAGCGCATGCGCGAAGCGATCGAGAAAGGCGACCTGCCGTCCGGGGCACGCATCGACAACGAAGTGCGGCTTGCCGACGACCTCGGGATCTCCCGTCCAACCATTCGCCGCGCCATCCAGGAACTCGTCAACGAGGGCTTGCTTGTACGTCGCCGCGGCATCGGCACGCAGGTGGTGCGCGGACGCCTGACCCGTAATTTCGAAATCAGCAGCCTTTACGACGATCTCAGGCTCAAGAACCAGGCGCCGGCGACGAAGGTGCTGCTGCACGAAATGATCGTGCCGCCGACCGATGTGCTGGAGGCGCTGACACTGCCCGCTGGCACCGAGGTCCTCCACCTGCGCCGGCTGCGTTATTCCAACGATATTCCCTTTGCCCTGCTGGAAGACTTCCTGCCACCCGAGTTCAACCACATCACCGCCGAAGCGCTGACGAAGCACGGGCTCTACCAGCTGATGCGGGCCCGCGGCACGACGTTTCGGGTGGCGCGCCAATCGGTT
>JAGWJK010000122.1 GCA_028865845.1 Rhizobiaceae bacterium | reverse complement strand
GGAACTGCGGTGCAGCCTTCGCCTCTGGACCGGAATAGGTGGTTTCGAGATCGATGATCTCGCGCAGCAGCGTCGTGCCTTCGTTGAGTTCGTCGCGCCAGATGATCAGCGCCTGGAACGTCAACGGGCTCTCACAGAGGCCACCGATCATGGTTTCGCGGCCGGCCTCGATGCGCTTGGCGATCGCGATTTCGCCCTCGCGCGACAAAAGCTCGACCGAGCCCATTTCACGCAGGTACATGCGCACCGGATCGTCGGTACGATCGGTGGGTTCCTTCTTCTTCGCAGTCGTCAGCGCCGAACCGCCGGAAGGAGCGAGTTCGCCGCCTTCGCCATCTTCGTCGCCGCTGGAATCGTCGTCGTCACCGCCGCTGCTTGCCGCACCGGCCTCCTCGACGTCCTCATCCTCGATGACGTTGATGCCCATGTCGGAGAGCATCGCCATCGTGTCTTCGATCTGCTCGGACGTCACTTCCTCGGACGGAAGAACGGCATTGAGCTCGTCCATCGTCACGTAGCCGCGCTTCTTAGCGGCCTTGATCATCTTCTTGACCGCGTCATCGGAAAGATCGAGAAGCGGGCCATCGGAGGCGCCGTCGCGTTCGACTTCAGCTTCTTCGTTCTCTTTGACCTTGGTTGCCATCTCTATATCGTCGCCTTCCTTGACGCCTAAAACTTACATGCGATGAACGATCACCGCGTGGCCTGACGCGCCGCGCGCCAGCCCCGAATCACCGACAAACACCTAACGGAATGACCTTTAATGCCTGATTAACCAAGATCGCCGGCACCGGACAGCAAAGCTGGATTGCGTTTGGATTTCCGGCCATGGTATGTGTGATCCGCCTGATCCAGTTCACCGTTTTCCGAAGTCAAACGGTGATTCCCACAATTTTGGTTCTCGTCAAGCTTTTCCAGCAAAAAAGCCCGTTAAAATCGAGAAAAAGCCTTATCCACAGGCTCCACGCCCTGCGGATGAATGTGAACCCGTATTTAGTAAGTCCCTGTGCGATGACAAGGGCAAGCTGACCGAAGCAGCTATATTTCCGCGTATTGCGTGCATAAGGTGATGCAGCAGAGCCACAAATCGCGCTGCTACCAGTCCATGACTACCTTGCCGGAGTTTCCGGAACGCATTGCTTCGAACCCATCACGGAAATCATCGATGCCGATACGATGGGTGATGACCGGCGAGACGTCCAAACCGCCTTGGACGAAAGCAATCATCTTATACCAGGTCTCGAACATCTCGCGACCGTAGATGCCTTTCAGATTGAGCATCTTGAAGATCACCTTGTTCCAGTCGATCTCGAAACCGGCCGGCGCTATGCCGAGGATGGCGATCTTGCCGCCATTGTTCATCTTGTCGATCATATCGCGGAAGGCAGGTGCCGCGCCCGACATCTCCAGTCCGACGTCGAAGCCTTCGGTCATGCCGATCGACTTCATCACGTCGGCCAGATTTTCCTTCGAGGCGTCGACGACATAATCGATACCGACCTTGCGCGCCAGCGCCAGCCGGTTCGGATTGATGTCGGTGATGACGACCTTTCGGGCGCCCGATCGCTTGGCGACCATGGCACCCATGATGCCGATCGGTCCTGCACCGGTCACCAGCACGTCTTCGCCGACCAGATCGAAGGAAAGTGCCGTGTGCACGGCGTTGCCGAACGGATCAAAGATCGCCGCTACCTCATCCGGAACGTCGGCGGGGATCGGCACCACATTGGATTCCGGGATGCAGACGAATTCACCGAAGGAACCGGGCCGGTTCACACCAACGCCAAGCGTGTTGCGGCACAGATGCCCCCTGCCCGCACGGCAATTGCGGCACTTGCCGCAGACAATATGCCCTTCGCCGGAGACACGCTCGCCGACATGATATTTCGTCACTGCCGAGCCGATCTCGGCGATCTCGCCGCAGAATTCATGACCGACGACCATCGGCACCGGAATGGTTTTCTGCGCCCATTGATCCCAGTTCCAGATATGGACGTCGGTGCCGCAGATCGCCGATTTCTTCACTCGGATCAGCACGTCGTTCGGCCCGACCTCGGGGACCGGCACATGCTCCATCCAAAGCCCGACCTCAGGTTTAGCCTTCACCAACGCCTTCATCATGTTTGACATGATCTGTCGTCTCCATCCGATTCAAATCACACCCAGTTCCCGGCCCGCTTCCGCGAAAGCCGCGATCGCCCGCTCGACATCGGCGCGCGAATGTGCGGCCGACATCTGCGTGCGAATGCGGGCCTGGCCTTTCGGCACGACGGGGAAGGAAAAGCCGATTACATAGACGCCCTTCTTCAGCATCAGCGACGCCATGTCCTGGGCCAACTTGGCATCACCGAGCATGACCGGGATGATCGGATGGTCGGCACCCGCGAGCTTGAAGCCGAGCTTGGTCATTTCGCTGCGGAAAAGCGCGGCATTGTCGCGCAGACGCGCACGCAGATCGTTACCATTATCGATCAGGTCGAAGACTTTCAGCGATGCGGCCGCGATGACCGGCGCCAGCGTGTTGGAGAAGAGATAGGGTCGCGAGCGCTGCCGCAGCCAATCGACAATCTCGGCCTTCGCCGAGGTATAACCGCCGGAGGCTCCGCCAAGTGCCTTGCCGAGCGTGCCAGTGATGATATCGACCCGGCCCTCGACGCCGCAATATTCTGCCGAACCACGCCCGTGATCGCCGACGAAGCCGACGGCATGGCTGTCGTCGACCATGACCATCGCACCATATTTTTCGGCAAGATCGCAGACGCCCTGCAGATTGGCGATGATGCCGTCCATGGAAAACACACCATCCGTCGCGATCAGCTTGAAGCGGCTGCCCTCGGCCTTCTTCAATTCCTCCTCCAAGGCCGCCATGTCGTTGTTGGCATAGCGAAAACGCTTGGCCTTCGAGAGCCGCACGCCGTCGATGATGGAGGCATGGTTCAAGGCATCGGAGATAATCGCATCCTCTTCGCCAAGCAGGGTCTCGAAGAGACCGCCGTTCGCATCGAAGCAGGAGGAATAGAGGATCGTATCCTCCATGCCGAGGAATGACGAAATCCGGGCCTCGAGTTGCTTGTGCTCCTCCTGCGTGCCGCAGATGAAACGCACCGAAGCCATGCCGTAGCCATAGCGGTCAAGCGCCGCCTTGGCGGCCTCCGCCAGCTCATCATTATCCGCGAGGCCAAGATAATTGTTGGCGCAGAAATTCAGCACCCGATCGCCGGCGACAGTGATTTCGCCCGCCTGCTTCGAGCTGATGACGCGTTCGGACTTATAGAGGCCAGCCTCTTTCAGCCCGGCGATTTCGGATTGCAGATGCGCGATAAAAGCCGATGCCATGGAGAATGTCGCTTTCCCGAATTGAACTGAAGCCGTCTGACGACGACCCGAGGGAATTAGCACATTTTGCCACATCGTGTCGTCAGGAAGGCGTCAAAGCGACGGCCAAAAGTGTCGCTGGTTTGAATATCGCTTTGGCGATATACAGATATACAAAGGAGATATATCGATGGCTCTTTATATCCGCGACGCGGAAGTGGATTTTCTGGCAAACGAGATTCAGAAGTTGACGAAGGCGCCGACAAAGACGGAGGCGGTTCGGCAGGCGCTGAAACACGAACTCGCACGGGCGCGCAAGGAACTTCCTTTGGAGGAACGGCTAGCGCGTGCGATGGCGATGGCCGACGCACTTGGCCCGAACGACCCCAGCTTCGACATGAAAGCTTTCACCGACGAAATGTGGGAAGACAATTGATGTTCATCGACGCCTCAGTCGTCGTCGCCATATTGACGCGGGAGCCGGGATACGAAGAGATCAGGAAGGCCCTCGGCAAGATAAGTGATACGCTTTACGTCTCGCCTCTCGTGAGATTTGAGGCATCCTTAGCTCTGGCTCGTCAGAAGGCTGTTTCTTCGGGACGCCAGATCAAGCTATCCCCTGAAATGTTGCGACAGGCCGCAGAAGTCGTGGACGCGTTTCTGGAAGTCCTTGGCGCCCAGGAAATCGAGATCTCGCCGGAGATCGGCAGAGGCGCGCTGGAAGCCAGCGCTCGGTATAGCAAGGCGGTGGGCCACAAAGCCGATCTCAATTTCGGCGATTGCTTTGCCTACGCCTGCGCGAAGGCGCTAAATGTTGGCCTGCTCTACAAGGGCAATGATTTCGCCGAAACGGATATTGCCTGAGGAAGGGTGTAGCGCACCCTCCCCATCATTCGAATGCCTTGATCACCTTCAGGAACGCATCGCCGTAACGCTCCAGCTTCGCCTGTCCTACGCCGGAGACGCCGAGAAGCGCATCCCGGCTGGTCGGCCGTTCCGTGGCAAAGGCAATTAGCGTCGTATCCGGGAAGACGACATAGGGCGGCACGCCGAGCGTCTTGGCGATCTTAGTGCGTTCGGCCCGCAATGCTTCGAACAAGGGCTGAGCTTCGCCAGATAGGCCGGATGCGCGCTTTTCCATCCGCGCCGCCTTCTTGAGGCGCCGTCCCGCTTCCGGCCGGTCCTTGCGAAAGAAAACCTGACGCTCGTGCTTGAAGACGGCACGCGCCTCTGGCTCCAGCTTCAGCGCGCCGAAGGCGGTATGGTCGACGCTGATGAACCCGCTCGCCAGCAGTTGGCGGAAAACGGATTGCCAGGTGCGGGAGGGAATATCGCTGCCGGCACCGAAGACCGGCATGTTGACGTGGCCGAAGCGCTGGGTCTTCTCGTTCACCGTGCCCATCAGCACATCGATGACATGGCCGGTGCCGAAACGTTCGCCGGTGCGGTAGATCGCAGCCAGCGCCTTGATCGCCGCTTCCGTGCCATCCCAGGTCTCGACCGGCTTAAGGCAGGTATCGCAATTGCCGCAGCCGCCCGCGTGCGCTTCGCCGAAATGGCCAAGGATCGCCTGTCGCCGGCATCCGGCCGTTTCGCAGATCGCAAGCAAGGCATTGAGCTTGGCGCGCTCGACCCGCTTGATCTCCTCGCCCGCCGTACCCTCGTCGATCATCCTCCGACGCTGGATGGCATCGGACATGCCGTAGGCCATCCAGACTTCGGAGGGCAGCCCGTCACGCCCGGCACGGCCCGTCTCCTGATAATAGGCCTCGACCGAGCCTGGCAGATCGAGATGGGCGACATAACGCACGTTCGGCTTGTCGATGCCCATGCCGAAGGCGACGGTCGCGACCAGGCAGAGATCTTCCTCCTTCAGAAAAGCGTCCTGATTGGCGTCGCGAAGGGCGCGATCCATGCCGGCATGATAGGCAAGTGCGCGAATGCCCTGCCCGTTCAGCCATTCGGCCGTCTCCTCGACCTTGGCGCGCGACAGGCAATAGACGATGCCGCTGTCGCCCCTGTGCCCATCGAGAAACCGCAGCAATTGCTGGCGCGGTTGGTCGCGTTCGACGATCTCGTAAGTAATGTTCGGGCGGTCGAAACTGGTGGTAAACACAGCGGCATTATCGAGCGCGAGCCGCTCGATAATATCGTCGCGCGTGTGCGGATCGGCCGTCGCAGTCAGCGCGATGCGCGGCACATCCGGAAACAGTTCCGCAAGCTTGCCGAGATCACGGTATTCAGGACGGAAATCATGCCCCCATTGCGACACGCAATGCGCCTCGTCGATCGCAAACAGCGCGATCTTCGCCTTGGCGATCATCTGGCTGAAACCATCAGTCAGAATGCGCTCGGGCGTCACATAAAGCAGATCGAGGGTGCCGTTCGACATCGCGCGGTAGACGTCGCCTGCCTCTTCGCGCGACAGCGATGAATTCAATGCCGCGGCACGAATGCCAAGCTGCTTCAATGCCTCCACCTGATCCCGCATCAGCGCGATCAGCGGCGAGACGACGATGCCGACGCCATCGCGGCAAAGGGCGGGAATTTGAAAACACAGCGATTTGCCGGCGCCTGTCGGAAACAGCACGACGGCATCACCACCGGACACGACATGGTCGACAACCTGCTGCTGCTTGCCGCGAAAAGCGGGATAACCATAGACGCGCCTCAAAATATCGAGGGGATTCTTGGAGCCGCCCCGGTCGAACAGCGCTTCAGTCGCCGAAAATTTCGGTTCTTGTCTCTGTGGCTGGGACATCAGCTTCTTTCAGTTCGAATCATTTTCACATCATGGCGCCTGCCGTCCGTGAGGCAAAGGCTCAAGACCATCATTCCATCCCGGCTTACTTGTGTGTCGGCCCCTTGATGCGCCCGGAGAGCACGCCGAAACCGTCGATGATCGCTTCCTGGTTTTCCAGCCGCAGCGCCTCCAGCTGTACTTCCTGCAGAGCCCGCATCAGCTGTCCGACGCCTTCGCCGTCGCCCTCTTCCGTCGCGTCGGCAATCTCGCGCTCCAGCTCGATTTTCTGCCAGCGCAACGCCTTGGAGCGCTTATGCAGGGCAAGCGCCTGGCGATAGCCTTCGCGCGCGTCCTCCATCGCCGCTTCTTCCGTCGCGGTCCAGAGCCGCGCATTGCGCACCTGCTGGTCGAGCGTCTTCAGCAGAGCCGCAAAGCCCTGCTCCTCCAGCTTTTCGATCAGGCGTTCGCGCGTGAGCTGCGGGCCGGTCATGGTCGCCGCGGTGCCAAGCATGGCCGACCACAGGCGCTGCAGCTCGCGACTCTCGTAATCGATAGCGGCGATCTCGTCATATTCGTCCTGCAACAGCAGCGGATGATTGACGATCGTCACGGCCAGCACGCTCTCGCGCAGGCTGGGCACATCCTGGTGGCCCTTGATCATGCCGGAGCGTGTCAGGCGATCCGACGCCGCGACGGATGCCGCCGCGCGGCCGCCACGGGCCTGATCGTTGCCGCCGCGACCGAAGGAACGCCCACTCCCTTCACGCGCAAAGCCGCGGCCCTGCTGGTTGCCGCGCTGGAACTGCGGCTGGAACAGGCTATTCAATCGATCGCGAATGTCCTGCTGGTAGTGTCGGCGGACATTTTCGTCCGATATGACCGAGACGATCTGCTTCAGGCGCGCTTCGAGCTCAGCCCGCGCCTCCGGCGTATCGAACGAGCCCTTGGCGATTTCACGGGTCCATATCATTTCCGCCAGCGGTTTGGCCTGCGCCAGCACCTTATCGAAGGGCGCGCGACCGTCGTGGCGCACGAGGTCATCGGGGTCCTTGCCGTCGGGCAGCAGCGCGAAGCGGACGCTGCGCCCAGGCTTGATATGCGGCAGCGCCAGATCGGCGCCACGATTGGCCGCACGAATGCCGGCGCCGTCGCCATCGAAGCACAGGATCGGCTGCGGCGTCATTTTCCAGAGAAGTTCGAGCTGGTTTTCGGTAAGCGCGGTGCCGAGTGGCGCAACGGCATTCTCGACGCCAGCCTGATGCAGGGCGATCACGTCCATGTAGCCTTCGACCGCAATGATCGTGCCGGCGGCATTGTCCGTCTGCCCGGCCTCGCCGGCGCGTCCGGCACTTTGTATCGAGCGCCGTGCACGGGCGAAGTTGAAGAGCACATTGCCCTTGTGAAAAAGCTCGGTTTCGTTGGAGTTCAGATATTTGGCCGGCGCATCCGGCGACATGGCGCGTCCGCCAAAGGCAATCACCTTTTCGCGCGACGACGGGATCGGAAACATGATGCGATCACGGAAACGATCGTAGGACACCGGAATATCCGGCCCGTGAACCACGAGCCCGCAGGCCTCGATCTGCTCTTTCGGAATGCCTTTGCCGGCAAGATGCTCCTTGAGGGCATTGCGGCTGTCCGGCGCAAAGCCGAGGCGGAACGTCTCGATCGTGCGGCCGGTGAGCCCTCGATCACGGAGATAGGCGCGGGCTCTTGCTCCTGCCGCCGCCTGCAACTGGTCCTGAAAGAACTGCGTCGCCATCTCCATGACGTCGAGCAGCGGCAGCCGATCCTTTTCACGTTTCTCCGCGACGGGATCTGCGACCGGCATGGCGACGCCGGCCATATCGGCGATCTGTTGGACAGCCTCGGGAAAGCTCAAGCCTTCGAGATCGGTCAGAAAACGGAAATGATCGCCGGTGACGCCGCAGCCGAAGCAGTGATAGCGGCCCTTGCGGTCCTCGCAATGGAAGCTCGGCGACTTCTCGCCATGAAAAGGGCAGCAGGCCCAATAATCGCCGCGCGAGACATTGGTCTTGCGCCGATCCCAGGTCACGCGACGGCCGATCACGTCCGAAATAAGGACGCGGTCGCGAATCTCGTCGAGAAACGTATTGGAAAATCGCATAACTACCCCTGGCCTACAGCGCCGCGCGACCTCCGGACCGGCAGGATTTCGAATCCCTCCACAATCCTCCCCGCATTCCTATTCCGATTTCGGGGACAGATATCGCACGAGGTTCCATATAAGCAGGAACGACAGCTATTGCCACGATAACCCTGCGAGGCTCCCGCTATTCACAGGGGGCTAAGGTTTCAACCATTCCGATCACAAGACCGTGAAAACGGGCCTTCATTTAATGTTCGAATGCCTCTTCGAACGACGATTTGGAGAACATTGCAAACGGAATTCGAGAGCACTGCTTCGGCCAGAAATGGGCCGCACAAGCGCCTTCGAATACATCCTCACCGTGCAGAAAAAACATCATGAAAGCAAAGGCTTGCTGATAATCAACCCGTATGACGAAACGTGTATATCGGCATCGGCGGCAACTGAGAGCGGCAGTAAAAATCACGCGCATCTCTGTTCTTTGGTGGCACATTTACGGCGCGTTGAGTAAGCCAAACATTATTTTTTTGTAATTTGATTGTTCGTGTGCACCGCAATAGCTTTCTTCTCACGGGTTGAGACAAGCCGGCGAAACAAAAAGCGCTTCGCGACACGACATGTCTGGACAGCTCGACGAACCGAAAGCCAAAGGTACAGGTTTTCTGTTTAGGAGAATTTGCAATGCGCGTTCTGATCGTACCCTTTGCTGCCGCCGCCTTGTTTGCCACCGCTAATTATAGCTCTGCGACAATGACGACCGATACAGCTCATGCGGTAGTTAAGAATGCGCTTTACAC
>JAGWJK010001204.1 GCA_028865845.1 Rhizobiaceae bacterium | reverse complement strand
ATCGAAGGTGCGCGCCGTTTCGGTTGGCATGCGATCCATTGGACCGGATCAACCACGCTTCACGACGCACTCGCGCCGCTTGTCTCGTAACACGACCTCAGGCTTCGCCGATCCGCTTGTAAAAGAATGTCGTCGCGCAAAACCCGCCTTCGGGCCACAGAGCGTAGTCCGGAATGACGCCGGCGCGCTCCCAGCCGAGGCGCGGATAGATCGCCTCGGCGTCGCTGCCGGTCGCGGTGTCGAGCACCAGCAGGGTCTTGCCGAGCTTGGCCGCTTCGCGCTCGGCGGCCGTCATCAGCAGCCGCGCCAGGCCGCCTCCCCGCGACGAACGATGTACCAGCAATTTCTTGAGATCGCCGCGATGCGGCTGATTGGGCATCTGCGCGATGCCGACCTGCACCGTGCCGACGATTCTCTCCTCTGTCTTGGCAACAAAAAGCAGAGTGGCGCCCGTCGCGACACTGTCGACCACGCCTTGCCAATAGGGTTCGGCATCGGCCGGCCCATAGGGCTGCATGAAGCCGACGGAGGCGCCGCCATTGACGCAGTCGGCCAAGACATCGCAGAGGTCGGGAATGGCTGCTCGGGCCTCTTCGGCCGAGAGAAGACTGATATCGTGCATGACTATCTCCTGGGAAATCAACGCCCGCCGCGATCGAGCACGACGCAGTAGCGCGCCGGCTGATCGCCGGGATTGTGAAAGCTGTGGCCGTTGCCGACGCCCATGAACAGGCAATCGCCGGGCTCGAGGCGATAAGAGGTTTCGCCAACCGTCATCTCCAGCTCGCCCTCGAACAACCAGACATGCTGGGTCATGCCTTCGCTTGCGGCATTTGGCGGGAAGCTGACGCGGGCGCCGGCCGGAAAGATTACCTCGACCAGATCGACCACGGATGCCGTGCCGGGCGGCGAGACCGAACGGCGGACATATCTTGTCTCCGGATCCCACCAGACCAGCTGATCGTTGCGCCTGGAAAGCGGCGAAACCACCCGATCCTCTTCGGCGAAAAAGGCCGAGAGCGACAGGCCGAGGGCCGCGCACAGCCGAGACAGCAGCGAGGCCGTCGGACTGGCTTCGCCGCGCTCGATGCGCGAGATCATCGCGCGACTGACGGCAGACGCGTTGGCGAGATCGTCCAGCGTCAGGCCCTTCTCCATCCGCAGCTTGCGGATGCGGACGCCGATCGCAATTTCCAGTTCCTGTTCCATCGCTGACCCGTAATTTCTACTATAAGAGAATTACATGATCTGATGGTGGAATCAAGAGATAAGCATTTCACCGCGGTGCGGGGCCTTATCCCTAACAAAACCCTGCTTTTCCGCTTTGCGGCGCGGGGCGGCGCTGCTATATGGCGCGCATGAGCACCAATTCCACCACCCCGCTTTCGCATATCCGCAACTTCTCGATCGTGGCCCATATCGACCACGGCAAATCGACGCTGGCCGATCGCCTGATCCAGACGACCGGTGGCCTTGCCGAGCGCGAGATGTCGGAGCAGGTGCTGGACAATATGGAGATCGAGCGCGAGCGCGGCATCACCATCAAGGCCCAGACCGTTCGCCTGCATTACAAGGCGCAGAACGGCGAGACCTATATCCTGAACCTGATCGACACGCCCGGCCACGTCGACTTCGCCTACGAAGTCTCACGCTCGTTGTCGGCCTGCGAAGGGTCACTGCTGGTGGTCGATGCCTCCCAGGGCGTGGAGGCCCAGACGCTCGCCAACGTCTATCAGGCGATCGACAACAATCACGAGCTCGTCACGGTCCTCAACAAGATCGACCTGCCGGCCGCCGAACCCGACCGCATCAAGGACCAGATCGAGGAAGTGATCGGCATCGACGCC
>JAGWJK010000121.1 GCA_028865845.1 Rhizobiaceae bacterium | reverse complement strand
GTAGCGAATTCACGTTGATCTGCACCATATGTGGTCAATTGCTCGCCAAGCCATGCGGCGTAGCGTTTGTCTGACAGCACCGGGGACAATTAGCTGCCTTTCGATGCGCGACGTTGCGCCATGTACAGGCGAACGAAGCGCGCGTATACACGAAAAGTAGATCGAGACGCCCCGAAACCATGACTAGAGCTCCACAACAAACCCTCAGACCCATCCTCCGCATCAGTTTCCCGGGGGACGATCGGCTTGGGCGTGGCAAGATGGAGCTTCTTGAATATATTCGTGAAACCGGCTCGATCTCGGCCGCCGGCCGCGCCATGGACATGTCCTATCGCCGCGCATGGCTGCTGATCAGCGAACTCAATCATATGTTCCGCGAGCCGGTGGTCGAATCGCAGCGCGGCGGCCAGAAGGGCGGCGGCGCGGCGCTTACGCCTTTCGGCGAGGAACTGCTCCGGCGCTTCCGCGACATGGAAAGCGCCATGCGCAAGGCGCTTGCGAGCGATCTCGAATGGCTGGAGGCCAACCGCAATCAGGGTGATACGGTAAACGAACTGAGCGCCGAGCCTTGAGATCGAAGGCGGTCAGGTCTCCAACGCTACGGTCTTGACGATCGCGTAGGCCGGCAGCCCGGTCTGCAATCCGAGGCGGGTGCAGGAGAACTGCGTGATTCGCGCCAGCACCGTGTCGCCGCCGCAATCGACCATAACGTCGACCATGCCGTCGCCGGCAGCGCCTAAGCCCAGCACATGACCCTCCAGAATATTGAGAGCGCTGAGGCCTTCGGGCCTTGTCGTCGCCAGCATGACGTCCCGGGCGGGGATATGAACGCGCACGGTCTTGCCGATAGCGGCGATCTCGCCGGGCACGAAAAGCGTCGCTGCCTTCAGCGCGACGACGGTCAGGCGGTGGTCGTGATCAATCCGCTCCACTCGTCCTTCGATCAGAGCGCCGGCTTCACGGCGATCGCTCGCCTGCGGTCCGGAAAGCTGACTGAAGATTTCGACCGCCGATCCTGTCGCCTCGATCTCGCCATCGCGCATGACAACGACGCGGCTGGCGAGCCGCGCCACTTCGGCGATCGAGTGGCTGACATAGATGATCGGCACGTTCGTTTCGTCCCGCAGCCGCTCGAGATAAGGCAGGATCTCCGCCTTGCGGGCCTCGTCGAGCGCTGCTAGCGGCTCGTCCATCAACAGGAGATGCGGAGAGGATAGGAGCGCGCGGCCGATGGCGACGCGTTGCTTCTCGCCGCCGGAGAGTTTTCCCGGCCGGCGATCGAGAAGTGCCTCGATGCCGAGCATGGCGACGACGCGATCGAGGCTTTCGCCCCGTTCGGTCTTCGGCGCAAACCAGCGGCCATAGTTGAGGTTCTGCCGAACGGAAAGATGCGGGAACAGCCGCGCTTCCTGGAAGACATAGCCGAAACGGCGCCGGTGACGCGGGACGAAGATGCCCCTGTCGGTATCGGCGAGCACGGTGCCATCGAGCTCGACGCGACCCTGATCGGGTCGGATCAGCCCGGCGATGATGCGGATCATCGAGGTCTTTCCCGAGCCGGAGCGGCCGAAGAGCGCGGTCACGCCGCCGTCGGAGGTAAAAGCCGCCTTCAGGGAGAAGGCGCCGAGCCTGTGGCGGATATCGACGGTCAGCGTCATTCGAAATCCACCCTCTTGCCGGCGAGATAGGCGAGGAATTCCGAGGCGAGCAGGGCGGCCATGGAGATGGTGACGGCAATCAGGGTCAGCCGCAACGCGCCGGCATCGCCGCCCGGGACCTGGGTGAAGGTATAGATCGCCGAGGACAGCGTTTGCGTTTCGCCTGGAATGTTGGAGACGAAGGTGATGGTGGCGCCGAATTCTCCCATCGCCTTGGCGAACGAGAGGATCATGCCGGCGATGACACCGGGCAGGATTAGCGGCAGCGTCACGGTGAGAAAGATCCACGCCGGGCTGGCGCCCAGCGTCCCCGCCGCCTCCTCCAGCTTGCGATCGACCGCCTCGATGGACAGGCGGATGCTGCGTACCATCAGCGGAAAACCCATGACGCCGCAGGCAAGGGCGGCGCCCGTCCAGCGGAAGGAGAAGACGATTCCGAGATATTGGTCGAGCAGGGAGCCGATCGGTCCCTTGCGGCCGAACAGGATAAGCAGGATGAAACCGGTGACGACAGGCGGCAGGATCAGCGGCAGGTGAATGACACCGTTCAGGATCGACTTGCCCCAGAATTTGCCGCGCGCCAAAAGCAGGGCGGCGACGATGCCGAAGGGCAGGCTGACCAGCATAGCGACGGTCGAGACGCGCAGGCTGAGCTCGATCGCCGTCCATTCATCGCTGCTCAAGCCCAATAAGTCCAAGTCCCGCCTCGCAAAAACATGTCAGGCTCGCCGTCGGTGAGGCGAGCCCGCAAAAATCGAGCAACAAGACATCCGTTGATACGGATGCTTATTTCTTCAGAACCGTGAAGCCTTCATGCTCGAAGAACGGAACAGCCTTAGCCGATTTCAGATAGTCGAAATAGGCCTGGGTGTCGGGGTTCGTGCTGCTGGCGGTAATGGCGATCGGGTAGATGATCGGCGGATGGCTGTCTTCCGGGAAGGTGCCGGCAACAGCCACGCCCGGATCGGCGGAAACGTCGGTCTGGTAGACGATGCCGTAGGGGGCTTCGCCGCGCGAAACCAGGGCGAGGGCGGCGCGGACGCTTTCAGCGCCGGCTACCTTCTTTTCGACGGAAGACCACAGGCCGAGCTTTTCAAGGGCAGCCTTGCCATATTTGCCTGCCGGAACCGATTCGGGTTGGCCGATCGCCAGACGTCCGTCGCCGAGGAGGCCGGCAAGATCCATGCCCGGCTTGATCTCGACGGGCTTTGCCTTGTCCTTGGCGGCGACGAGAACGATCTGGTTGCCGAGCAGGTTGACGCGGCTATCGTCCTTGATCAGCTTTTTCTTGGCGACATAGTCCATCCAGTCGGTGTCCGCGGAGATGAAGACATCGGCCGGAGCACCGTTTTCAAGCTGCTTGGCGAGCGGTCCACTCGCGGCATAGGAGACGGTAACCTGCTTGCCGGTTTCCTTGGTGAAGGCGGCATCGATGTTGTCGAGCGCATTCTTCATACTTGCGGCGGCAAAGACCGTGATCTTGTCGGCGGCAAGCGCAGGAGCCGGCATGACCGAAAGGCCGAGCCAGGCGACGGAAAGAGCGGCGGTAGCAAGTTTCATCAGGTGGCGGCGGCTGGATGCCATCATAATTCTCCCGGAAGATGTCGACATATCCTGAGAGATATAACGGCTGATGCAGCTTGGCTAGGGATATGTTTCGAAAAGCATAGCGCCACATGTGACGTAACCCACTAATTTAATGGGGTTTTCCGTTTCGGCGCGCATATAAGGGTCGCAATGTTCCTACGAATCTGCATGGCTATATTCGCCCAGCAATACAGCAAACGCTCACGTAGTGAGACTTAACGTTACGAATCGTGTGTTTTGGCGGGATTCTGCGAGACGACTCACCTTGTAGTCATTCGCTACCCTTCTTAATTAATACGAAAGAAGCGTTTTTTGGGCAGAGAATTATCCGAGATATGCGCTAGGCGCATTACTGCGTTGCAGTATCGTCGATTTACCTTTTGGTCAAATCTGCTAAAACATAAACATCGAAAGGGCGATCTCCTCCTCCCAACTGCTCTTTCGGTGGGGTCGGCAACCCTCCTCCTCCCAGTTGCTGACCAGGTTTGAAGGCCCGACGGATCTCCTCCCCCGTCGGGCCTCTTCGTTTCTGGAGGTCTTCCAAAGATTTGCCTGCTTTATCCGCTGATTGCGGCGCTTGGCGCTATTGCCCGGCGCGCAAAGCCGTGGAGCTCAGCGTCGAGCGCCGGCCGTGGATGAAGGTCCAGGCGGGCGCCTGCTTCTTCCAGAGAACCCTGGCATCGTCCTCATCCACGCGGGCGTAGTGGAAGGTCTTGGCCATTTTCGCCGACAGATAGGATAGCGTCGATCCCGGCCGGTCGATGACGGCGATCGGGAAGGTGCGGGCGATCTCCTGCCATTTCTGCCAGCGGTGAAAGGTGTTGAGGCTATCGGCGCCCATAACCCAGATGAAGTGCACATGGGTATTGCGCGCCTTGACGTGGGCGAGCGTGTTTGTGGTGTAGCTCATGCCGAGCGACTGCTCGAAGGCCGTGACCTTGATGCGCGGGTCGTGAATGATCGCCTCGCTAAGCGCGATGCGCTCGGTAAGCGGCGCCAGGTGGTTGCGGCTCTTCAGCGGATTGCCGGGCGTTACCATCCACCAGAGCTGGTCGAGGCCAAGGCGCCGGATGGCAATTTCGGCCACCAGGGCATGACCCTGGTGGGGCGGATTGAAAGAGCCGCCGAAAAGACCGACCACCATGCCGCGTTCGGCATGCGGCATGCGCAGATAGCGGTAATCGATCTCTTCCTGGTGCACGTCAGGGCCGTATCTGTCCGGTGCCGCGCACACGATATTTGAAAGAGGTAAGCTGCTCGACGCCCACCGGGCCGCGCGCATGCATCTTGCCGGTGGCGATGCCGATCTCTGCCCCCATGCCGAATTCGCCGCCGTCGGCGAACTGTGTGGACGCATTGTGCAGAAGGATGGCCGAATCGATCTCGGTAAAGAAGCGCTCGACCACCGCCGGGTCCTCGGCGATGATGGCCTCGGTGTGGTTCGACGAATATTTGCCGATATGATCGATGGCGCCGGAAATGCCGTCGACGATGGCGACCGAGATGATGGCGTCGAGATATTCCGTCGACCAGTCTTCCTCTGTCGCCGCCTTCAATCCCGGCACCAGCTTCAATACTTCGGCCGAACCGCGAATTTCGCAACCGGCATCGGCGAGAACGTCAAGCAGCGGCTTCAGATGCGTCGAGGCGACCTTGGCGTCGACCAGCAACGTTTCCGCCGAGCCGCAAACGCCGGTGCGCCGCATCTTGGCGTTGACGATAATGGTTTTGGCCATCTCCAGATCGGCGGATGCATCGATATAGACGTGGCAGAGGCCCTCGAGGTGCGCAAAGACCGGCACGCGCGCTTCGTTCTGCACACGCGCGACCAGGCTCTTGCCGCCGCGCGGAACGATGACGTCGATCGTGCCTTCGAGGCCGCGCAGCATGGCGCCGACGGCGGCGCGATCTGTAACCGGAACGAGCTGGATGGCATGTTCCGGCAGGCCGGCAGCCTTCAATCCCTCGACCAGGCATTCATGAATGGCGCTCGACGAGCGGCGCGAATCGGTGCCGCAGCGCAGGATCACGGCATTGCCGGCCTTCAGGCACAGCGCGCCGGCATCCGCGGTGACGTTCGGACGGCTTTCGAAGATGACGCCGATCACGCCGAGCGGCGTGCGCACGCGTTCGATCTTCAGGCCGTTCGGCCGATCCCAGGCAGCGATCACCTCGCCCACCGGATCGGGAAGGGCGGCGATTGCCCGAATGCCCTCGGCCATTTCTGCAATCCGCTTGTCGTTCAATGTCAGGCGGTCGAGGAACGATGCGAGGATATCGGTGCCCTCGACTTCCTTCAGGTCCTTCGCGTTCTCGGCCAGGATGTGATCCTTGCGGGCGAGAATGGCGTCGGCCATGGCGTTCAATGCTTTGTTCTTGGCTGCTGTCGAAGCAAAGCCCAGAGGTCGCGATGCAGCCCGGGCCTTGCGGCCGATATCGTTCATCAGGGTGTCGATATCAGGGCTGTTCACGACTGTATCAAGCATGCGCTTCATCCTTCTTCTGTCTTTCAGCCTTCGTCTTGACGGACGCGGTCATGACGAGGTCGTCTCTATGCACCATGGCGGCGCGGCCGGGATAACCAAGGATCGCCTCGATCTCCGTCGACTTGCGGCCGGTAATCTGGCGGGCTTCCTCGGCATCGTAGCCGGCGAGGCCACGGGCGATTTCCCGGCCCGAGGGGCCGATCACGGCAACCGTGTCGCCGCGGCCGAAATGACCGACAATGCTGCGAACGCCGGCCGGCAGCAGGCTCTTGCCGGCGCCGAGCGCGGTAACGGCGCCATCGTCGACATGCAATTCGCCGGCCGGCTGCAGCTGTCCGGCAATCCAGGTCTTGCGGGCGGTTACCGGCGTGCCTGACGGTGCGAACCAGGACGACCGCGCGCCGCTCTCGATCGCGTTCAGCGGCCGCTCGGTCTTGCCCGAGGCAATGATCATCGCGCAGCCGGCGCCGGTCGCGATCTTGCCGGCATCGATCTTCGTGCGCATGCCACCGCGAGACAGCTCCGAGGCCGCACCTCCGGCCATGGCTTCGATTTCCGGTGTGATTTCGGCGATCGTTTCCAGGAATTTCGCGTCGGGATCGAGATGCGGCGGCGCCGTATAGAGCCCGTCGATATCGGAAAGCAGGATCAGCAGGTCGGCGCCGGTCATGGTGGCGACGCGGGCGGCAAGGCGATCATTGTCGCCATAACGGATCTCGCTGGTCGCGACCGTATCGTTCTCGTTGATGATCGGCACGGCGCCAATCTTGAGCAACTGATTGATGGTAGCGCGGGCATTGAGGTAGCGGCGGCGCTCTTCGGTGTCGCCGAGCGTCAGCAGGATCTGACCGGCGACGATGTCGTCGTGCGACAGGCTTTCCGACCAGGCGCGCGCCAGCGAAATCTGGCCGACGGCCGCAGCCGCCTGGCTTTCCTCCAGCTTCAGCGCGCCGGAAGGCAGGTCCAGAACAGAGCGTCCGAGCGCGATCGCGCCGGAAGAAACGACAAGCACGTCGACACCCTTCGCCTTGAGGGCGGCAATATCGGCGCACATGCCGTCGAGCCATGCCTTCTTCAGACCGGTCTTGCGGTCGACGAGAAGGGCCGAGCCGATCTTGATGACGATGCGGCGATAATGATCAAGCGACTTTCTGGCCGTCATGCGTCGCTGTCCTGATCCTCGGCATCGCTTTCATCATCGGCGACGGGCATATCGCGATGGCGCATTTTCACCGCTTTCGCCGGCTTTTCGCCGATGTCGGCGTTGGCTTCGATGATGACGTCGCGCAATGCGCGCAATACTTCGGTCATGCCGCTGCCGGTAACGGCGGAGATACGGAACGGGGTCTTGCCGCAGGCCCGCTTCAGTTCCTGCGTCTTCTTCTTCAGCGTCGCTTCATCGAGAACGTCGATCTGCGACAGCGCCACGATCTCCGGCTTGTCGGTGATGTCGTTGCCATAGGCTTCGAGTTCGTGCTTCACCGTCTTGTAGGCCTTGCCGACCTTTTCTTCCTGGGCGGAGACCAGATGCAGCAGCACGCGCGTGCGCTCGACATGGCCAAGGAAACGGTCGCCGATGCCGACCCCTTCATGCGCGCCTTCGATAAGGCCGGGAATGTCGGCCAGGATGAATTCCTGGCTGTCGATCGTGGCGACGCCGAGATTGGGATGCAGCGTCGTGAACGGATAGTTGGCTATCTTCGGCCGAGCGCGGGTCACGGAAGCGAGGAAAGTCGATTTACCGGCAGTTGGCAGGCCGACCAGACCGGCATCGGCGATCAGCTTCAGCCGCAGCCAGACGGTCTTTTCTTCGCCCGGCAGGCCGGGATTGGCCCAATCGGGCGCCTGGTTGGTCGGGGATTTGAAGTAGGCATTGCCGAAACCGCCATTGCCGCCGGCGGCAACGCGAAAGCGCTGTCCCTCCTGC
Source organism: Rhizobiaceae bacterium (assembly GCA_028865845.1). Classification (GTDB taxonomy): domain Bacteria; phylum Pseudomonadota; class Alphaproteobacteria; order Rhizobiales; family Rhizobiaceae; genus Rhizobium. The sequence continues at coordinate 1,355 of JAGWJK010000121.1, read as the reverse complement.
GTCAGATCGCAGATCAGGGTTTCACCGTCTTCCTCGAAAATCTGCGTGCCGACCGGGACCTTCAGCGTCACGTCGGCGCCCTTGGCACCGGCGCGGTTCCTGCCCATGCCGTGCGTGCCGATCGTCGCCTTGAAATGCTGCTGATAGCGAAAATCGATCAGGGTGTTCAGCCCGTTGACGGCCTCGGCCCAGACATCGCCGCCGCGGCCGCCATCGCCGCCGTCGGGGCCGCCGAACTCGATGAATTTCTCACGCCGGAAGGAAACGCTGCCCGCGCCGCCGTCACCAGACCGAATATAGACCTTTGCTTCGTCGAGAAATTTCATTTTACTTCCGTCACTCGGTGTCGGCGCAGTGCCCCTGGATCGACCCGATCTGGAGGAGCTTGTGCGCTTTTTTCAATTGTTACCGCGTCCTTGGCACATCCGCTAGGACGTGCTGGGCGGTAATGCGCCCGTCATGCCGCCTTCGATATAGGCGGTTCACTCGGAGGTCAAAGATTATCGTGCGATTGGTGAGCTATAATATCCAGTACGGCTTCGGTCTTGATGGCAGATATGATCTCGAACGCATCGTTGCAAACCTTGAGGGCGCCGATATCATCGCGCTGCAGGAAGTAACGCGCGGCTTTTTGCATAACGGCGGGGTCGACATGGTCGCCGCGATCGAGGCGCTGCTGCCGGACTACCATTCGGTCTACGGCATCGGCCTCGACCTGCTGCCGGAAGGCGCCGGACCGCGCGACGGCCGCTTTCAGTTCGGCAACATGATGCTGTCGCGCTGGCCGATCCTTTCGACGCGGACGCTGCCGCTGCCGCGCAGCCGCACCCTCTCCGATCTCAACCTGCAGCGGGTCGCCACCGAGGCAATGATCGACGCGCCGGGCGGCGCGATCCGTGCTTATTCCGTGCATCTCGACCATGTCTCTCCGAACGAGCGCATCCGCCAGATCGAGTGTCTCAGGACCTATGCGACGGATTTTGCGCGCGACGGCGGTTCGCTGACGGGCGCCGCGCAAATCGACTACCCCGATTTGCCACTGCCGGAGGATTTCGTCCTGATGGGCGATTTCAACATGGTGCCGGAATCGCCGGAATATTGCGCGCTTGTCGGCCTGAAGGATGCTCTCTACGGCCGCTCGCCGCGTTGCGCCCGGCCGAGCGACGCCCTCGACGCGGTCGGCTGGCACGGGCCGGACCGCTACAGCTGGATGGATCCGGTGGATCGGAGCAAACGCATGCATCTCGATTACTGTTTCATCAGTGGCAGCCTGAGCGGTCGTTTGCGCTCGGCTCATGTGGATGTTGACGCGGAAGGTTCCGATCATTTCCCGGTTTGGGTCGAGATCGGGTGAT
>JAGWJK010001203.1 GCA_028865845.1 Rhizobiaceae bacterium | reverse complement strand
CGATCGGGAACGAAGAGCCGGAGCAGGAAGACGAATGGGACGAGGAGCGCGAGGCTCGCACCGCCGCCCAGTGATAGGTCGCGACGCATCTCGCGGCACGTCGGAACTTTTATCCAAGGCTTGAGTTTTTCCTCTGGGTCAATGTCGAAATCGCGCATCGCCAGAAGACAACTAGCGGCAGCACGAGTGACAAAGGGAGGAGAGCATGATCAACGAAGACGGATATAGACCAGCATCGGAGCTGGCCGGAAAAAACGGCGCCAGATTTCCGAACGAAAGCGCTGAATACCGGCAGGCGCGCGACGCGCTGCTTGCCGAGGAGATCGAGCTTCGCCGACACATCGAGCGCGTGGCCGCACAGAGGCGCGCGCTCCCGCCAGGCGGCAAGTTGAAGAAGAACTATCGCTTCGACAGTCCGGACGGCCCGGTGGAATTCGCCGATCTCTTTGAAGATAAGGAAACGCTGCTCGTCTACAGCTATATGTTCGGCCCGGAGCGGGCGCGGCCATGTCCGATGTGCACGTCCTTCCTTTCGGCGCTGGACGGTGAAGTTCTCGACATAGAACAGCGCATGGCCATTGCGGTCGTTGCCCGCTCGCCGATCGAACGGCTGACGGATTTCAGTACAGAACGCGGATGGAAGCATCTGCCGCTCTATTCCGACCCGACAGGGGAATATAGCCGCGACTATCGTGCGCTCGGCCCCGGCGGCAGTGACGACGCGGCTGTAAACGTCTTCACCCGCCGCGATGGGACGATCCGGCATTTCTGGAGCGAAGAAATGGGGCCTGTAACCGCCGACCCGGGCCAGGACCCACGCGGCGCACCCGACCTGATGCCGATCTGGACCATTCTCGACATGACGCCCGAAGGCCGCGCGAGGGACTGGTACCCGAAGCTAAGTTACGGTCACGCTTAATTTTGACTCATATGCCTGTGGCAAAGGCCTCCGCGACGGAGGCCTCGGCCATAACCTTGCCGATGATAGCGGCAAGTTGCTTTTGATTGAATGGTTTGGATAGTCGCGGCAGCTTGTTATTGCCGCCTGCCGGAAGTTCGGCATAGCCGGTGGCGAGCACGATGGGCAAATGCGGTCGCTTCTCGGCAATGATGCCGGCCAATTGCGACCCGGTCATCCGCGGCATGGCATGGTCAGTGATGACGAGATGGATATCGTCGCGGCTCTCAAGCACCTGCAGCGCCTCGGCCGCCGAATGCGCCTGGATTACGGTATGGCCGAGATCCTCCAGCAGGAATGCCGTGTTCATAAGCACCAGGACGTCGTCGTCCACGGCCAGAACGTTGAACGAACTGGGACCCGTGGGAACTGACTCGTCGATCGGCTCTCGCTTCCGCGCGACAGCGGCTTCAGCCGACAGCGGAAGCCAGAGTTCCGCCGTCGTGCCCTTGCCCTTCTGCGAATTGATGACAAGCTGCCCGCCGGACTGGCCCATCAATCCCTGCACCATGGATAGCCCGAGACCGGTGCCCTTCCCGACCCCCTTCGTGGTGAAAAACGGCGTGGTCGCGTTGGCGAGCGTCTCGCTATCCATTCCTTCGCCCTCATCCGTAACGGAGAGGCAAAGATAGCTGCCGGCTTTCAATTCACCCGTGCCGCCGGCTGCGATGTCGCGAGGCTTGGCGGCAATCGACAAAGGGCCGCCCTTCGGCATGGCATCGCGGGCATTGACCGCAAGATTCAGCAGCGCATTTTCCAGCTGGTTCCGATCCGACTTCACTTTCGGAAGCCCGAGAGGGAAATGCGTCTCGATCACGATCGATGGCCCCATCGAACGCTGTAGCAGATCGGTCATGTCACGCACGAGATCGATGACATCGAGCGCTTCGATCTTGAG
>JAGWJK010001202.1 GCA_028865845.1 Rhizobiaceae bacterium | reverse complement strand
GAAAACTGTTCGGCGGCTTCAAGGGCGGTGCGGGTGAAGTCGGTCACTTGCCTTTTCCATGGTCCGAACGCGAAGGCCCCCGGCCGGGGCATGTCGAAACGTACCTCGGTTCGGCGGCATTGCTGGAGCGGGCGGCGAAGCTGTGGCCTGAGAGTGTGGGTCCGGTCCCGAAAACGACGGCCGAGCTGATTGCGATGGCCGCAATGTCCTCGACGGCAGCAGAAATAATCGAACGTCATGCTGAAGACGTCGGCAATCTGGCCGCCGCCTGTGTCAGTGTCCTCGATCCGGAGCTTATTGTCCTTGGTGGTGGCGTCGGTCAGAACGCCATCCTGCTTCCGGGCGTGCGCAAAACCGTCGAAAGCCTATGCTGGCCCGTCGAGGTCGTCGTCAGTCAGTTGTCGGGGCGAGCGACGGTCCTTGGCGCAGCCCGCCTTGCCGTGGACTATTCCCTGGCAAGGCTCCTTGGCGAAAACGTCAGAACAGCTTTTCTGTACTCGGGAGACGCCGCCGACAGTTTGACAGCGGCGTCTCGCTAATTTCAGTCGCGCTTCGTGTCGGTCTGGCGGTAGCGGAAGTTGCAGACGGGGAGACCAAGTTCCTCGGACAGCGTGGCAATCAGCAACTGGGCTGGAAGCGCCTGCAGAATCGCCGCGCCGATCTGGTTGGCGAAGGCGGGGACGGTGATGACGACCAGATTCTCAGCGTCGGTGATGTCCGTTTCGCTGGTAACCAGCACGGACGGGATGCCAAAGGCTGCCAGGTCCTTCGCCAGCTTCACCTCGCGGCCGTCGCCGAAGAGCAAGACCCCGCTGTCGCTGTCGTTCGGCTCCATCGGACCGTGGAGGAAGTTCAGGGTGTCCCAATCCTGCGCGGCAACACGGGCTGCTTCCCTGATCAAAAGAGCTGCATATCCCGCGGTACCATACGCGCAGCGGGCACCGACGCAGTCGATTGACTTCTTGCCCGCGAGCATTCGCCCAGCCTTTTCCGCTTGAGCGGCCGTGCTTTCGAGGACCGTGGCCACGAGGTCGGGTAGTTGGGCCCAGTTGGCGGTGCTTGGCGTGCCAGCCTTGTCGGCAATAAGCGCCGCGGCGAGCAGCGAGCCAAGGTAGCTGGTGGTGTTCGGACCACTGTCAGTCCCGCTTTCCGTCGCGATCATATGCTTCACGACACGGGAAATCGGCGTGCCGCCCGCCTTCGCTATACCATAGGTTTCGGCGCTCGGGCGAAGTTCTATTGCCCGCGCTGGCTCTTCGCTACGGCCCGAGGCCGAGAATGCGATATAGGCGTTCGCCGCATCGATGGATGGGTCATATAGGTCGCCGCCGGGCAGGGGAAACGCCCGAAGGCCCTGGCTGCGCATCTGCGCTGCGGCGACATGGGCGGCATACAGGCTCGCGCCGATACCAACGAGAGCGACAGGCCCTTCCGAGATCGGCTTGACGTCAAGCGTCTCCAGGCGCTTCGAGATAGTCTCAAGGCATGTTTTCAAAGAAGTAGGCTGGAGGGCAATCGCCTCGCGATAAGGAACTCTGTCGGTCATCGTCTTTCCGTGGCAGATAAATGAAAAAGCCGGGAGCAGTGCTCCCGGCGGCGGTCGATTGGTTTCTTAGTCGAGCTTCATGTAGTCGGCGTAGCGCGCGGCATCGTTCACGGTAACTTTGGCCAGTTTGTTTTCGCCGAGCCCCCACTTTTCGAAGAGCTTGGCGTAGGTGCCGTCATCGATCATCGCCTGCATGGTTGCGGCCAGCGCGTCGCGCAGTTCGGGCGTCTGCTTGCTGACAAGCATGGCCTGATAGCCGACTGCATACTGGGCACCAGTGACCAGCTCCAGCTTCTTGGCTCCGGCGGGC
>JAGWJK010001201.1 GCA_028865845.1 Rhizobiaceae bacterium | reverse complement strand
GCCGACGAGAACGCGTCGCAGCATCCGCCAGCGCCGGATGACGATCTTCGCCTCCGGTCCTTGCTCGCGGCCACATTTTTCGATGACGGCCCCCGACGGCAACACGATCCGTAACCGTCCGAAACGAATTCCCTCCAAAAGCCGGTTCAGCAGCCTGGCGCCAAATCCCTGCACATTCGAATGGGATGAAGCCTCGAACGGGATCGGGGACAAATCGTCAAACTGGCTCATGAATCCTGGCTTTCCTGCGCTTAGTCGCAACGTGATCAGTGGAAACGGCATGGGCGGGCGGCACCGGACGCTTCCTGAAGGCGATGCCCTTCCACCAGATTTGCAGCGCCTCCCAATGGATGCCGCCGAAAACCCGCAAAGTCAGGAAGGGGATCGTCAGGAACGCTTTCAGCAGGGCAGCATCCGTAAGCTCAGCACGATGGGCTGTGTGCCTTGCGGTCAGCACCAGGCCATCGTCGTCAAAGGTTTCGATCTTGATCGAGAGTTTCTCTTCCGGCGGAGACACCTGAAACAGGTAGCGGAGATCCATGTCCATAAAGGGCGAGACGTAGAATTCCTTGTCGCAGCGCTGCACGATCTCGCGGCCGGATGCAGGCTCTACCGGGATCATGTAGCCGTGGCGCTCGCCAAAGGTGTTGTCGACCTCCCAGAGGATGGCGGCGAGCCTGCCGTCCTGGCGATAACAGAAAAAGGTGCTGAGCGGATTGAACGCCCAGCCGAGAATCCGCGGCATGGTCAGCAGTCGGATCGCCCCGCCGTCCGGCTCGACACCGACGGCACGCATCCATGCTTCGACCTGCGCACGCAGATCGACACCGGAGCGATCGCCGCGATCCTTGCGATGAAAGGAAAACAGATTGAACCGGTCGACGGAAAACCAGCGCAGGCAACTGCCAAGCTCATCGAGTTCGTCAAGGTCGAGCAGGAGTGAATAGATGCGGTAGTTGAGCCGGTGCACTTTCGGCTTCACGCGCACATGCGTGACCTGGCCGGAGTAAAGCGCCGATGCGAATTCGCGCGTCATGCCGTAACCTCCGCAATCACGGGCCGGACCACCGGCCTGCGAACGATGCGCGGGGTGTTTTCCGGCATCGGCCAGGGTCGGAGCACGCCTCCGAGATCCTCGGCGACGGCAAGTCCTGCCTGCAATCCATCCTCATGAAAGCCAGCACCGAAATGCGCGCCGCAGAACCATGTGTTGCGGCGACCCTGCAGCGACCAAATCTCCTGTTGGGCACGCGCAGTCCCAATGTCGAAGACGGGATGTTCGTAGGTTTCGCGACTGATGACCGTTCCCTCACGGATATTGCGGCAGGGATTGAGCGTCACGAAGGTCGGCGGCGCGCTTCCAAGTGGCTGCAATCGGTTCATCCAATAGGTGATCGACGGCCGCGCCTGGCTCGTGTTGCGATCGGAGAGATAATTCCAGCTCGACCATGCCGCACGACGTTTCGGCATCAAGCCGACATCCGAATGAAGGACAGCCTCGTTTTTCGAATAGCGGAAGGCGCCAAGCAACCGGCGCTCGTCATCACCGGCATCCGCCAGCATCCGCAGCGCCTGATCGGCATGGGTGGCAATCACCACCTCATCGAAGCGGTAACGCGTACCCCTGACATCAAAAAGTTCGACATGATCGGGAAACCGCCGGACCGCAGAGATCGGCGTCGATACGAGGATGCGATCGGCAAAACGCTTCGTGATGCGATCCACATAAGCGCGGCTGCCGCCCTTCACCGTGCGCCAGACAGGCCGATCCCACAATTTGAGCAGGCCGTGATTGTCACAAAACCGAACGAAATTCGCCGCCGGATAGTCGCCGACCTCCATCGCTGGCGTCGACCA
>JAGWJK010001200.1 GCA_028865845.1 Rhizobiaceae bacterium | reverse complement strand
TGGAGCAGCCGGGCGCCAACACCCGCGTCCGCACCTGGTGCCCGACGCCGGGTCCGCAGTATGGTTTCCTCGTCACCCACAACGAGTCGATCTCGATTGCCGACTACTTCACGGTTCGCGACAAGGATGGCGAAGTCACCTTCCGCCCGACCTGCCACTACGCCTACCATCCGGCCAACGATGCAGTTCTGTCGCTGCATGAAATGTTCGGCAACGGCGGCACTCCGCAGCCGGTTCATCACGTCCTCGACGAAGACGAGCTGGAAGACGGCATCGACGAACTCGGCGTATTGCTCTACGGCCACGAAAAGAACGCCTACTGGTACGGTTCGCGCCTGTCTCTGGAAGAGACCCGCCGCATCGCCCCCTACCAGAACGCAACCGGCCTGCAGGTAACCTCGGCTGTGCTCGCCGGCATGGTCTGGGCGCTCGAGAACCCGACCGCCGGCATCGTCGAAGCCGACGAAATCGACTACAAGCGCTGCCTCGAAGTGCAGCTGCCCTATCTCGGCCCGGTCGAAGGTCACTATACGGACTGGACGCCGCTCGCCGGCCGTCCGGGTCTCTTCCCGGAAGACATCGACACCAAGGATCCCTGGCAGTTCAGGAATATCCTGGTTCGTTGATCGAACGCCGGATCAAACAATAGACGCTGAAAATGCCCGCACCGGTCGTGCGGGCATTTTTGTTACGCTTGCCGGATAATTTATATTGAAGGCTTTCAAAGCCTTGCTTTCACAAGATTGCCGCGCCATGTTTTCCGCAACCGACACGGCAAGCCATCCGCCTTTCGATCGCGGGAGACATTTATGAAGATCAGAACCAGCCTCGCTCTCATCACCGCAGCCGCAGCGCTCTCGGCCTGCGCCGACTTCGGCGGATCGAGGCCACAGCCGGTCGTCGGCCGCCCGGTACAGGCGCAGCAGGCCATGACGGTGGACGGCAACTGGACCGATTCGAACGGGCTGATTTCCACATTCCAGGCTGGAACCTTCACGACCCACACCACGGACAGCAATACGGTTCTCGCATCCGGTAGCTATACCAGCACCTCGCCGAGCCTGATCGAGATCAACATGACCTCGCTGGTGCGCAAGACGCAGTCCAAAATCAATTGCGCGATGGTCAGCCCCTATCAGCTGAACTGCACGTCGGACGCCGGAAAGCAGTTCTCGCTCAATCGCCAATAAGCGGAAACAATCCCAGCGGACGGAAGGGATGAAAGGTCAGAAGACGTTTTATCCCGCTATCCGCAGCCCGCTGGTTTCATCCTGAAACCCGCCTTTTATCGATGTTTTTGCCGGCCATTCGTCGGTTTCGTTTGTGCCCTTCCGTGAGCATCGAGTGAGTTCGCACGCGCTTTCAGGACGCCATGTCGCGACGATGTCCGGCGTAGGATTTCTCCTAACCGAATTTGCGGATTCCTAATTTCTTCCAACAGCTTTCGCTTGCGCTCTTCCCGCCATGATGGAAACATTCATGCGAGGAACGGTCATCGTGCACGCGTAGACCGGAGCCGAATGGAAACAGGAGAACGAGATGACGAAGCCCTTCGGAATAGGTCTTTTGGCCGCCGCGGCCCTGGCGCTCAGCGCCGGCACCGCTTTCGCGGACTACCAGCTCACCATTCTGCACTTCAATGATTTCCATTCGCGCGTCGAATCGATCAACAAGTTCGACGCTACCTGCTCGGCCGAGGAAGAGAGCAAGAACGAGTGCTTCGGCGGCGCAGCCCGGCTGAAAGCTGCGATCGACCAGCGCCGCGCCGCACTTGCCGGCCAGAACGTCCTCCTGCTCGACGCCGGCGACAATTTCCAGGGCTCGCTGTTCTACACCACCTACAAGGGCGCGGCCGAG
>JAGWJK010001199.1 GCA_028865845.1 Rhizobiaceae bacterium | reverse complement strand
CGTGCAGGCACCGCAGGTGCCGAGCTTCGCCAACGTCGTTGATGCCGTCTCGCCGGCCGTTGTTTCGGTTCGCGTCGAGTCTCGCGTCAACCCGGTCGCCGATGAGGACGATTCCTTCGGTCTCGGCCGCGGTTTCGATGAGCTGCCTGATGATCACCCGCTGAAGAAGTTCTTCAAGCAGTTCGAACAACAGCAGGGCCATAACAAGGATCAGCAGCAGCAAGGCCAGCAGAAGAGCCAGCAGGACAACAAGGGCCGCCTGCGTCCGGTTGCTCAGGGCTCCGGCTTCTTCATCTCCGAAGACGGCTATCTCGTCACCAACAATCACGTCGTTTCCGATGGCGCCGCTTTCGTCGTCGTCCTCAATGATGGCACCGAACTCGATGCCAAGCTGGTCGGCAAGGACCCGCGCACTGACCTCGCCGTACTGAAGGTCGACGGCAAGGGCAAGAAGTTCACCTACGTCAACTGGGCTGACGACGACAAGGTCCGCGTCGGCGACTGGGTCGTTGCTGTCGGCAATCCCTTCGGCCTCGGCGGCACGGTCACCGCCGGCATCGTTTCGGCTCGCGGCCGCGACATCGGCTCCGGTCCGTATGACGACTTCATCCAGGTGGACGCAGCCGTGAACCGCGGCAATTCGGGTGGCCCGACCTTCAACCTCAACGGCCAGGTCGTCGGCATCAATACCGCGATCTTCTCGCCGTCGGGCGGCAGCGTCGGCATTGCCTTCGCGATCCCGGCAACCACTGCCAAGGGCGTCGTCAGCGATCTGATCAAGAGCGGCTCCGTTTCGCGCGGGTGGCTCGGCGTGCAGATCCAGCCGGTAACCAAGGACATTGCCGAATCGCTCGGCCTGTCCGAGGCAAGCGGTGCACTCGTCGTATCTCCGCAGGACGGCTCTCCGGGCCAGAAGGCCGGCATCAAGAACGGTGACGTCGTTACCGCCGTCAACGGCGACCCGGTCAAGGATCCGCGCGACCTCGCTCGCCGCATCGGCGCGATGGCCCCCGGCGCCAAGGTCGATGTTTCGCTGTGGCGCGACGGCAAGGCTCAGTCGGTAGTGGTCGAACTCGGCACGCTGCCGGCCGATCAGAACCAGGCTTCTAACGACGACAACGCTCAGCCGGCACCGCCGCAGCCGTCTTCCGAGAAGGCGCTTGCCGATCTCGGCCTCAAGGTCGGCCCGTCCGATGACGGCAAGGGTGTTGCCATCACCTCCGTCGACCCGGACTCCGACGCTGCCGACAAGGGCGTGAAGGAAGGCGAAAAGATCACCTCCGTGAACAACACGCAGGTCTCCAACGCTGCCGATATCGCCAAGGTCATCGATCAGGCAAAAAAGGACGGCCGCACCCGCGCGCTGTTCCAGATCCAGTCCGATGATGGCAGCCGCTTCGTTGCCCTGCCGATCAGCCAGGGCTGACGCCACCTAATCGACGAATGAATGAGGAGCCGCGCAGGCCACGGCTTGCGCGGCTCCTTTGCTTCCGACGCGCGTCCATCGATCAATCGCTCTCAGTGCAGGTGAAAAATGACAACCTCTGGCCAACATGCTGTGAACTCCTCCGATTCCGGTTGTGCTGAAGCGGCGGCGACGGGTATTGTCACCCATATGAAGATTCTGATCATCGAAGACGATCTCGAAGCCGCGGCCTATCTTACCAAGGCGTTTCGCGAGGCCGGCATTGTTGCCGATCACGCGAGCGATGGTGAAAGCGGCCTCTTCATGGGCACCGAGAACGCCTACGACGTTGCGATCATCGACCGCATGCTTCCCCGTCGTGACGGGCTCTCCGTCATCAGCGAGCTGCGTCGCAAGGGCGTGCACACGCCGGTTTTGATCCTCTCTGCCCTCG
>JAGWJK010001198.1 GCA_028865845.1 Rhizobiaceae bacterium | reverse complement strand
TGCCGTTGTCGCTGGCGCCGACCTTATGAGCATCCATGCCGAGAGGCTGTGCCACGATCGTCGCATCCTTGCGTGAATCGATGGCATACCTGACGGCGCTGCTAACCGGAATGAACGGATTGAGCGTGTCCATCAGGTCGCGATGCGCGCGGCCGACGCCGGCGAACGTCTTGTAATAGCTGCTGCCGGCGATCACGAAGATCGCGAGGCAGGAGAGGATGACCGCAGTATTGTGGGCAAGCTTCCCGACAATCGGACGATGCCGGATACGCACCCAGACGATCAGCAACGACGGTAGGATACCCGTCAGCAGAACGTGGATGGCGAAGCGCAGCGTGATCAGATGGGCCGATTCAGCGCCAGTCGAGACCGCGGCATTTCGGATCATCTCCTTGTCGATGATCACGCCGAACTGGTCGTTGAACCACGACGAGACAGACGAGACGATGACGAAGAAGATCAGAATTGGTTTCGTAACGTATTTGGCGGAAAACAGCGTGAGAACCGCCATCATGGCCGCGGAAATGCCTATTACGAATGCGATGAAGGCAGCGGAATCGGCAAGAAAATAGCCGTGGGCCTTTATCCAAAACGTTCGGTTTGTCACAAGAAGTATATAAAGGGCTGTTATGAGACAAAGTGTAACGCTGCCGATTGCCGGGCGCATGATGTGCCGGCGGGGCTGAATGTTCTGTTCTTTCAAGGAATATTCTCCGTTGTGGAGCAAAATCGCATCGATGCGAAACCAGGCCCGCGCTGTTAAAGCGGGCGACACTGTCCTCCATTCCTGACATTTACCTGAACGACGCCGGTCGATCTGTTGCCGTTTGTCGACTGCTCCCCAGGATTCTCAATATTGATTGCAGATCGACGTCTATTTCAGGTCGCCGTCAGAAATCCGGGCCATAGGTTCGCCGTTGAAACAGGGTGCGACGGTGCGGGTCTTACTGGTCGAAGATAATGCCATTATCGGCAATGCAGTGCGGGATCATCTGCGCGCGGAAGGCTGGGAGGTCGACTGGGCGATGGATCTGCAATCCGCCCGAATGGCAGTCGCAAAGTGGACCTTCGACATCATTCTTCTTGACCTGCGATTGCCGGATGGAAGCGGCCTCGATTTCTTGAGGCAGGTTGTTTCCAGACCGGATCGAATGCCGGTCATCGTCATGTCTGCCTATGATCAATTGTCGGATCAGATGACGGGCCTTGCCGTCGGCGCCGTCGATTATCTGGTCAAACCCTTCGGGCTCGGGGAAATGCTGGCTCGTATTCGAAGGGCGACTGCGCCCCGCGGCGTCGAGAAATCCTCAAGCCACCACGCACGCGCCCTTCACAGGGTTGGCTGAGGCTCCGCTTGTTGCGTTCGGCGGTTCAGTCGATCAGAGATTGATGCCTCGAGCGCATAGCCAGGAATTCGCTCACGGCGAGCACGCCTGCGAAGATCACCAGCGACGAGAGCCAGCCCAAAACCGCGTCCGACAGGTAATGCGCACCGGTCATGACGCGCATCGTCGGCATGACGATGGATACGGCCGCAAGCGGTATACCGAGCGGAAGACGCAGGCGCGGCGGCAGCAGCAGGACGAGACAGAACAGCCAGCCGGCGGAGGACGACTCGCCGGAGATGAACGAACAGTTACGCAGACATTTTCCGGCAAACGAGCCGGCCTGGACAAAATCGAGGCCACCGCCGAAAAGATCGGTGTCGCGCGGGCGGGGGCGGCCGGAAAATTCCTTCAGGATGAGGTTGACTATGAGGCCACAGCCGAGCGCCAGTGACACCAGCGCGCTAATGGTCAGATCGACTTTCGGCGTGCGCCAATGCGGCCGGTGTTTTCGCCAAGCCAGGTAAAGCGCCG
>JAGWJK010001197.1 GCA_028865845.1 Rhizobiaceae bacterium | reverse complement strand
CAAAGCGAACGCCGTGTTTTCGAAGGTTACTCTCAGCCTTTACGGCGTCCCATTCAAATCGCAAGAAGCACCTGTATCGCCACAACAAAAATGTAACTACAGAATTGTAACTCGTCAAGCGTGACAATGGTTGAGATAATTGCGGTGCAACTGTCGTGGCAAATACGCAGCAACGTGAAAAGACCGGCAACACCTTGCCGGTCCACAGCCCGTTTTCTTTATTGTTTTAACGACAATTGCGAACCGAAGACGAGATCGTCCTGGCTCAGAAATCCAATCAGTTATGCGAAAAATGCTGATGGTAGTGATGCGGCGGGTACCAGTGGTGATGAACCGGCTCATGGTGCCAGTAGCGGTCATGATGCGACCAGTGATGATCGTGTTCGACGACCACGACCGGGCCATGATGATGCGAATGGTGGTATTCATCCGCCTGAACGTAGGTTGCAGGCAAAGCAAGAGTGCCCAGCGCGACAAGCGCCGTTGCGATGATTTTCATTTTTTCTTCTCCTTGGGTGCCGGAGGAATGTTCCGGCCGAGATCAAAATGTGTGCGTTCAAACGAACGTAACGTCACCTAACGCGGCTGCTCCGGGTTGGTTCCCGATCGGTCAATCCAGCCTCGGTTTCACGCACCAGTTCCCGCACCGCGTCATAGATCAACCGGCAGGCGTCCACGGAGGCTTTGCGGCCGTTGTGAGCGAGATGGTAGGACAGCGGCAGAAGTTGTTCCGGATCGACGATGCGAACCCGGTCGGCAATCGGCGCAGCGCTCACCCGGCCCAGGAACGAGACGTAACCGTGGTTGGCGACGAGATCGACGATGACGGGCAGCGAGTCGGCCGAGGTGATGTCGCGACCGCGGAACCGGCGGCGGTCGCCGCTATCATATCCGAAGGCCATCGCGGCGTTGCCGATGCCTGTGCGCGGGCTCGGAACGCAAAGCGGATGGTTTTCGACAAGCGCCTTCACCGTCTCTTCACGGCTGTCGGGCGGTGCAATCGCCACCATGTCGGTCGATACCAGTTCCATGTGCCCGAAGGCATCGAGGCCGAAGACGGAATCGACGATCGCGACATCGATGCGACCGGATTTCAACGCTTCACGCAGATCGTCGGCGGTCATCAGCATCAACGACAGCGTATTTCGGTTGCCGCTGACGTTCCAGCGCGCCACCAGGGTCGCGAGCGATCGGGCAACCCAGCTTTCGGAACCCGTCGGAATGATCGAGCCGATACGCACAGCTCGCGCTGCCCGCTGAAAGCGTTCATCCGCCGCCGCCTTCATCTCATCCCAGGCCTCGCCGATACCGGAAAGGATGGCATGAACCTGCCGGCCGGTGTCCGTCAGCACCGAGCCCTGTGCTTGGCGCTCGAAGAGGCGGCATCCGAACAGCTCCTCCAGATTTGCGATCTGCAGCGAAAGCTGCGGCTGACCAAGGCGCAGGCGGCGGGCCGCGCGATTGATGCTGCCCTGATCGGCGACTTCCAGGAAACGTTCGATGGTCGCGATCTTCACCGGCAGCCGCGCCGCCCATTGCGCATAATCAGCAGGTCCCGGCGGCTCCTTGGTCAGCACGGACAGCTGTCGCATGCCGGCAAGGATCGGCTGCAGGCTCTTCTGCACTTTGGCGCTGGCAAGCAAGGTCGCAAGCTCCCCGGACGCACGCTCGACGAGCTTCATCGCAAGCTCGGTCTCCAGCCGGCGGAGCGCGCCGGAAACGGTTGATGCAGAAAGGGAAAGTCTGCGGGCGCTCTCCCGCACCGAACCGAGCGAAAAGACCGTGTCGGCTATAAACAACGCCCCGAGATACATGGCCGTCTTCCTTCAAAGATTGAGGTTGCTTCCACCGACGATGGGG
>JAGWJK010001196.1 GCA_028865845.1 Rhizobiaceae bacterium | reverse complement strand
GGGTCAGCCGCGCGCCACCGGCGACCATCAAGCGGGCGCGCGATCTCATCGATGACGACCCAACGGCTGAAGTGCGGCTGGACGATCTGGCAAAGGTGAGTGGCCTTAGCCGTTTTCAGGTGCTTCGTGGCTTTTCCAAGATGACCGGACTGACGCCCCACGCCTATCTCCTGCAACGCCGGGTTCACAGGGCACGGCGTTTGATTGCCGCCGGTATGTCGCTTGCCGAGACGGCTATAGCGTGCGGCTTTGCCGATCAGAGCCATATGACGCGCCTGTTTGTCCGCTCCTACGGCATCTCGCCCGGCACCTATGCAGAGGCCATGCGCTAAGGCGCGCTGCAATTTCATTCAAGACTTGTCTCGGCCGACGGGCTTTCCTGCCATTGCGATCAAGCGCGGAAAGGAAGCTCATGTACTTTTTTCATTCGAACGAGATGTGGAATGCATTCCCGGATCTGGTGCCCGGCGTACTTTTTGCGGAGGGAATCGATGCAAAAGCCGATACCGGCGACCTGATTGCGGCGTTTTCGACCGTCGCGCAATCGCGCCTCGATCAGAGTCCGGAGGGGGAAATGCCGGAAATCCAGGCCTGGAGGCGAGCCTTCTCGAAAATGGGGCTGAAGCCGACACAGTATCGCTGCGCGTCCGAGGCATTGCTGCGCCGTTTCCGCCAGGAGAAGACACTGCCGCGACTGCATCCGCTGGTCGACCTCTGCAATGCCATCTCGATTGCCTATGCCATTCCGGTTGCCGTGTTCGATGTCGCCAAGGTCGATGGAGGGCTGCAGGTCCGCCACGCGGCCGGAAACGAAACCTATCTCACCTTTGGCGGCGAGATCGAGCACCCCGAGCCGGGTGAGGTGATCTTTGCCGACGCTGCCGATCGGGCACATGCGCGGCGGTGGACGAACCGGCAAAGCGGCCTTTCCGCTGTGCGGGAAGAGACAAGATCCGTCCTGATCATTGCTGAGGCGCTGCATGAAACAGCTGGCAGCGACGTGGCGAACCTGATGTCCGCAATAGCGGAATCGCTCTCCTCGGTCTGGCGGATCGATGCGAGGTCGGCATTGCTGCGTCGTTCATCACCACGATTTGATCTCCGATGACAGGACGTTCCGCGGCAAATTGCCTATCCGGCGAAAAACACGGTTGACAAGGGCGGCATTCGAGCAGAGCAGGGGACTGGATAAATATTTAATATTGCTCATAAAGCGCGCTTCGCGCGGCATGCCCGGAACATAAGAAAGATACATGGACAGCCTGCAACAGCCAGATCGGGCAAGCGTGCTCGGTCACTCCGGATATCGCTCCTTCGCCGCCTCGCGCGTCTTTTCTTCCATCGGCTTCCAATCGGTCACCGTTGCTGTGGGCTGGATGATCTACGACCAGACCCATAGCGCCTTTGCGCTCGGCCTCGTCGGCTTCTGCCAGTTCCTGCCGATGGTCATCCTGACCTTCGTGGTCGGCCATGTCGCCGACCGTTTCGATCGGCGGCGTATCGGGCTCGTCTGCCAATCGGTAGAAGCGCTGACGGCGGCGATCCTTGCCGTCGCCGTCTGGCAGCAATGGATCGGTCCGGCGGGCATCCTCGCGGCTGTTGCGGTCATGGGGGCGGCCACCGCCTTCGAACGGCCGACCATGGCGGCATTACTGCCGAATATCGTTCCGACCTCGATGCTGCAGATGGCCATCGCGACGTCGACTTCGATGATGCAGACCGCCTTCATCATCGGCCCGTCGCTCGGCGGCTTGCTCTATGGCGTCAGCCCGATCGCGCCGTTCGTGGTTTCCGCGGTTCTCTACGTCATCGCCAGTTTCAACGTCATTTCGATCCGTGTCGAGAAGCAACAGGCGTCAT
>JAGWJK010001195.1 GCA_028865845.1 Rhizobiaceae bacterium | reverse complement strand
AACCAAGGGTGAGGCATCCGATTGCACCGCAATCTGTCCAAAACCCAGCTTTTGAACAATTTACATACTGATTCCGGACCCGGCCGATTTCGCCGGAATTGGTAGTGCGGAGATTTGCATGGCTTCTGCAGCGGAACAATTGGCGTCCAATCTCAATTTTTCGACCTTTGCCAAAGCCGAGGATCTCAAGAAACGCCTGTGGTTCACGCTCGGTGCGCTCCTTGTCTACCGGCTTGGAACCCACGTGCCGCTTCCGGGCCTCAATCCGGCCGCTTATGCACAGGCCTTCAGCGGCCAATCAGGCGGCATTCTCGGCCTCTTCAACATGTTTTCCGGCGGCGCCGTCCAGCGCATGGCGATTTTCGCGCTCGGCATCATGCCCTACATCTCCGCTTCGATCATCGTGCAGCTCATGACTTCGGTCGTGCCGGCGCTCGAAAACCTGAAGAAGGAAGGCGAACAGGGCCGCAAGATCATCAACCAGTACACCCGCTACGGCACGGTGCTGCTCGGCGCATTGCAGGCCTATGGCATTGCGATCGGCCTTGAGCATGGCAACGGCATCGTTGTGGATCCGGGCTGGATGTTCCGTATTTCGACTGTCGTCACCCTGCTTGGCGGTACGATGTTCCTGATGTGGCTCGGCGAACAGGTAACTTCGCGCGGCATCGGCAACGGTATCTCGCTGATCATTTTCGCCGGTATTGCAGCCGGTCTGCCGACGGCACTGGCAGGTACCCTCGAACTCGGCCGCACCGGCGCGCTGTCGACGGGACTGATTCTCATCGTGCTGGTGGTCGCTGTTCTCGTGATCGGCCTGATCGTCTTCGTCGAGCGTGCCCAGCGCCGTCTTCTGATCCAGTATCCGAAGCGCCAGGTCGGCACCCGCATGTTCCAGGGCGACACGTCGCACCTGCCGCTGAAGCTCAACACTTCGGGCGTTATTCCGGCCATCTTCGCGTCGTCGTTGCTGCTTCTGCCGGCAACGGTCGCCGGCCTCGGCAACAACACGGCCCTGCCGCAGTGGGTCACGTCCATCGTTGCCGCGCTCGGCCATGGTCAGCCGGTCTATATGGTGCTCTACGCAGCACTGATTGCCTTCTTCGCCTTTTTCTATACCGCGCTGGTCTTCAATCCGAAGGATACGGCGGACAATCTGAAGAAGCATGGCGGTTTCATTCCGGGCATCCGTCCTGGTGAGCGTACTGCCGAATATATCGACTACGTGCTGACCCGAATCACGGTCATCGGCGCGATCTATCTCGTTATCGTCTGCATTCTGCCCGAAATTCTCGTGTCTCAAACCGGCATTCCTTTGTCGCTGGGGGGGACTTCGCTTTTGATCGTGGTTAGCGTAACGCTGGATACGGTGGCGCAGATTCAGGGACACCTGATCGCTCAGCAATATGAAGGCCTGATCAAGAAATCGAAGTTGCGTGGAGGAAAGAGGGGGCGATGAGATTGATACTTTTAGGGCCGCCGGGAGCAGGTAAGGGGACCCAGGCCCAACGTATCGTGGAAAAATACGGCATTCCGCAGCTTTCCACGGGTGATATGCTGAGGGCAGCGGTTGTTGCCGGGACTGAGGTGGGCAAGCGCGCCAAGGCCGTCATGGACGCCGGCAAGCTTGTTTCGGACGAGATCGTCAACGCGATCGTATCCGAGCGTATCGATCAGCCGGATTGCGCCAAGGGGTTCATCCTCGATGGTTTTCCGCGCACGCTCGTTCAGGCCGACGCGACCGAGGCGATGCTGAAGGCGAAAGGTCTCGAGCTTTCCGTCGTCATCGAGATCAAGGTGGATGACGCCGTGCTGGCCGATCGTATTTCCGGTCGCTATACCTGTGCCAACTGCGGCGCCG
>JAGWJK010001194.1 GCA_028865845.1 Rhizobiaceae bacterium | reverse complement strand
GGCAGCACGGCCGCCGCTTCCGAGGGGTCCGGGGGCGGCGGTCTTTTTTTGTGGAATTAGACGTCAATGCCCACGGTCAGGCCGATCGCCTGGCGCAGTTCGTCCAGGCCCTCGTTCCGTTCGGAGGAGGTCGCGAGGATGCCGGGGAAGGCGGCCGGCCGCTTGCGGATCTTTTCGGCCGTCTCGGCCATCAGCTTCGGCAGGCCCGCTTCCTTGATCTTGTCGGTCTTCGTCAGCACGATCTGATAGGAGACGGCGGCCTTGTCCAGCAGCGACAGAACCTCTTCGTCGTTCTTCTTGATGCCGTGCCGGCTGTCGATCAACACGTAGACACGCTTCAGCGTCGCCCGTCCGCGCAGATAGTCGAATACCAGCTTGGTCCAAGCATCCACCTGTTCTTTCGGCGCCTGCGCATAGCCGTAGCCCGGCATGTCCACCAGCGCCATGGGCGGCAGGTCGCCGCCTTCGCCGGAAAATCCATCCGGAACGAAATAATTGAGTTCCTGCGTGCGGCCCGGTGTGTTCGACGTGCGCGCAAGGCCCTTGTGGCCGACCAGCGCATTGATCAGCGACGACTTGCCGACATTCGAGCGTCCGGCGAAGGCCACTTCCAGCGGTCCTTCCGGCGGCAGGAATTTCATCGCCGGCACGCCGCGGATGAAAATCCACGGGCGGCCGAAAAGCGGCTTGTCGTCTTTTGTCGTCTGTTCTGCCATGCGCTCGCGGTTCTTCTCGTTCAATTGGTTGACTGGCTTCGGGGTTTTACCCGTGAAAGTCAAGTTTTGATCGGCGTGCAGTCCTTGCCGTAAAAGAAAAGCCCCGCCGAAGCGGGGCTTGGGACGTCATTTCGATGGCGCCGGTTTTCGTCGGAAGATGTTCTTGAGGTTGCCGAAGAGCTCTACCTTGACGCCATGGCGCTTCATGAAGATCGATTGCTGGATCACCGAAAGCGTGTTGTTCAGGCAGTAGTAGATCACGATCCCGGCCGGCAGGCTCGCCATGAAGAAGGTGAACACCAGCGGCATCCATGTAAAGATCATCGCCTGCGTCGGATCCGGTGGCGTCGGGTTCATGCGCATCTGCATGAACATGGTGAAGCCCATGATGATCGGCCACACGCCGAGATGCAGGATCGTCGGTGCTTCGAACGGCAGCAGGCCGAACAGGTTGACGATCGAGGTCGGATCGGGCGCGGACAGATCGCGGATCCAGCCATAGAACGGCGCATGCCGCATTTCGATGGTGATGGAGATGACCTTGTAGAGCGAGAAGAAGACCGGGATCGTCAGGAGCACCGGCCAGCAGCCGGCGATCGGATTGATCTTCTCTTCCTTGTAGAGCTGCATCGTCGCCTGCTGCAGCCCCATCTTGTCGTCGCCGAACTTCGCCTTCAGCTCTTCCATCTTCGGCTGCATGCGCTTCATGTTCGCCATCGAAGCATATTGCTTGCTGGCGAGCGGCAGGAAGAGGGTCTTCAGCACCAGTGTCGTGCAAAGGATGGCGACACCGAAGTTGCCGATCAGGCGATAGAAGAAGTCCATCAACGAGAACAGCGGCTTGGTGATGAAATAGAGCCAGCCCCAGTCGATCATGCGGTCGAAGAGCGGGATCGAATAGCTCGTCTCGTATTCGCTGATGACGGGAACTTCCTTGGCGCCGGCAAAGACGAGGCTCTTCAGCTCGACGGATTGTCCCGGTGCGACCGTCAGGGGCGTGCCCTGGAAAGCGGCCTGATAACGCGGCACGCCGTCGGCGAAATGCGCGAAGCTCGCATCATAGGTGACGGATGCCGGCGGAACGATCGCAGCCGCCCAGTACTTGTCGGTGATGCCGAACCAACCGCCGACAGCACCTTCCTTCG
>JAGWJK010001193.1 GCA_028865845.1 Rhizobiaceae bacterium | reverse complement strand
ATCAGATTGTTGGTCTGGTTCAGGATACCGCCCTGACGCTCCTGCATGACGAGCGGCGGCATCAGGTATTCGAACATCGAGCCGGACCAGGAGACCAGTGCACCACGCGAGCCGATCGGCACGACCTGGCGGCCGAGACGATACCAATGCTCGGTCGGCAGATCGCCCTTGGCGATTGCGAAGAGACTGGTCAAGCGGGCTTCGGAGGCGAGCAGGTCGTAGCAGGCGGCATCGAGCTCGTTGGTCTCGACACGGAAGCCGATCGAGAGCAGGCGCCGTTCCGGACGATAGAGGAAGCTGAAATCCATGCCGAAGGCAATGCTGCGCATGCGGTCACGCAGCTTTGCCAGCCGCTGGCGCAGCGGCTCGACATTGGCGAGATCGAAGACGCTGTCGGCGATATGGCCTTCGCAGACCTTGACCAGCGATTCCGACCACGTCAGCACTTCGCCGCTCTGCGGAGACTTGACCTCGTGATCGAGATTGGCGGCCAGCTTCTGAATGTCATGCGCCAGGACCGACAGATTGATGATGCGGATCGAGGCGAATTCGTGCTCGCGCTTGACGGCGGCAAGCGCATTCTGGAAGCCGACGATGCGTTCTTCCAGGCGATGGCGCAGCGGACGCACCGTCTTGCGATCGTCAGGCAGCTCGGCCAGCATTTCGCCGAGAATGCCGGCGACATCGCCGATACCGTCTAGATTGCCCTGCATATGTGCGGAAGGCGCTTCCGCCCAGATGCGGCAGGCCGAGGAAACCGCGATCAAGTGGCCGGCGAAGTTGCCGCTGTCGACCGCCGAGACGTAACGCGCGCCCATCGGCTTCAGCGTGTCGGTGTGATACCAGTTGCTGAGATGGCCGCGGAACTTCTCCATCTTTTCGACGGTCGCCATGGTCTTTTCCATGCGACTGATGGTTTCCTCGAAGGAAATCCAGCCGAAATTGCGGGCCGAAATGACGGAGAGCAGATAAACGCCGATATTGGTCGGCGAGGTGCGCGACGCGACGACCGCGTGCGGCGTCTGCTGCACGTTGTCCGGCGGCAGATGGTTCTGCTGCTCGACGACGAAGCTGTCGAAATAACGCCAGGTACGGCGCGCGATCTTGCGCAGTTCGGCCGAGACATGTTCGGACACGATCAGCTTGTCTTCGGTTTCCGCCGACTGGCTGACATACCAGGCGACTGCCGGCGACAGCGCCCAGAGCAGCGCGAAGGGGATGCCGACGAAGAAGGCGTTGTCGCCGGAAAGTGCTGCAAGCGCGAGCGCAAGCAGCGCCAGTACCGGCGCATGCCACATGACGCGATAATGACCGAGGATGGTGGTCTGCGCTGCGGCCTGGGCGCTCGCAGCCGTACGCCACTGCAGCATCAGCTTGCGGCTGACCAGCAGGCGGTAGAGCGAGCGGCCGATGGCGTCGGCCATGATGCAGGCGCCGTCGGCAATGAAGACGATGCGCAGTGCGACCTGTGCGTTGGCGGCGCGAATATCGGACCAGACGGTATAAAGATGGGCGCGGGCGACGATATCGCTGGTGCGCGGAATGATGCCGTTGATCAGCGAGAGGGTCGGTGCCACGAACAGGCAGAAGATCAGCAGGATCTGCCATATGAGGGCGGCGAACGGCCCCATGAAATACCAGCCGAGCACGGAGGCGAAGAACCAGGCGATCGGCGTCAGCGAGCGGCGCAGATTGTCCATCATCTTCCAGCGGCCAAGGCCGGTCAGGCCACGCTTGGCGTTGAAGATGTAAGGCAGTAGCTGCCAGTCGCCGCGCGCCCAGCGATGCTGGCGCGACACTTCCACTTCGTAGCGGATCGGGAAGTCCTCGACGAGCTCGCAATCGGTGACGAGCGCGCAGCG
>JAGWJK010000120.1 GCA_028865845.1 Rhizobiaceae bacterium | reverse complement strand
TCGCGCGCAGTATCCTCGAAAGCACCATCCAGTCGGGACTGCCCGTCTATGGCTCGACGACCGGCGTCGGCGCGATGAAAGATGTGGAATGGTCGCCGGAAGATCTAGACACCTTCAATCTCGGGTTGGTGCGGGCGCATCACTTCGGCACCGGCGCGCCTTTTTCCATGTCCGTGGTGCGCAATGCCATGGCGATCCGTGTCAACACCGCACTGACCGGCCAGGTCGGCTGCTCGCAGGAACTCATCGACGCCTATCTGCAGCTTCTTCATACCGACGTCATCCCGGTGGTGCGCCGCACGGGCTCGATCGGCTGCGCCGACATCGGGCTGATGGGCCAGATCGGCGCCGTGCTGACCGGGGTCGGCGAAGCCGTTTATCACGGACGGCGCATGCAGGCCGCCGACGCCTTTATCGCCGCCGGCATCCAGCCGGTGAAAATGCTGCCCCGCGACAGCCTTGCCTCGCTCAGCGTCAATGCCGTCAGCTTCGCGGCGGCAGCGGAAACCACCCGCAATGCCGCCGCCTCCATCCGCGTGCTGCTCGCGACCGCGATGATGGCAGCCGGTGCGCTCGGCGCTTCGCGCGACCCCTGGTTTGCGGTGCGTCACGTCGGCACGCCGCGCGAGGCGTTGATCGGCGCCTGGCTTTGCAACGCCTCCGAAGACTGGCCCTGGCCGGTTGCAACGCATGTACAGGATCCGCTCAGCCTGCGCATGATCGGCCAGGTCTTTGGCGCCGTCATCGAGAATCTTCTGACCGCCGGCCACAAGATATTGGCGGCGACCGGCCGATCAGACGACAATCCCGTCATCGTTGAGGGGCGCGTCATGACGTCAGGCGGTTCGCTGCCGCTCGATGTCACCATCCTGCTCGAATCCGCCGTGATCTGCATGGCGCATGCGGCCCGTAACGCCTTCAACCGCTGCGTCCTGCTCGGTAACGGCCAGCGGCGGGGCCTGCCGGTCAACCTGGTGCCGGAAGGCAGGATCGCCACCGGCTTCGGCCCGATCATCAAGCTCGCCGGCGAAATCTTCTCGCGGGTGCTGTCAATGTCCAACCCGGTGTCGGCGCAATCGCTGGTGGTTGCCGGCGGCATGGAGGACGAAGCCGCTTTCCTACCGCTGGTCATCGAACGTTTCGAGCGGCAGATGCGGGCGCTGAAGCGCCTTGCCGCGCTGGAAGCGCTGTTGTCCGCGCAGGCAATGGATATTCTCGGCGACAAGCCGGAAGGCGTTGCCCGCATGCTCTACGAGGTCGTGCGCAAGCATGCGGATTTCTACGTCGTCGACCGGCCGTTGTCGGCGGAAGTCGAGGCGATCGAAGAGGAGCTGGCATCAGAAGCTTTCGTTTCGGAGATGATCGCCCATGCGCCGATCCTCGCCTATGATGATTTCTTCGCCCTCGGTTCGCTGGAGCGGGTCGAGGAGCGGCTTTTTCGCGACACGGTTACGATCTGAATGGAGAGGTGAATATGGCTGATTTCGATCTCGTTCTGCAGGGTACGATCGTCCTGCCCGATCGCATCGTGGAAGCCGGCTATGTCGCCGTGCGCGACGGCAAGGTTGCCGAGATCGGCATCGGCGTTCCGCCGGCAGCACGCGAACGGCATCTGCTCGGCAAGGCGCTGATCCTGCCCGGCGCGATCGATGCACAGACGCATTCACTCTCGCAGAAGGACCAGGAAGATTTCATCTGGTCCACGCGCTCGGCGGCAGCCGGCGGCGTCACCACCATTGTCGACATGCCCTATGACGAGGGCAATCTCGTCTGCTCGGCTGAAGCGGTAAAGAGGAAGGTCGATCACGCCTCGCCGCAGGCCCGCGTCGATTTCGCCCTCTATGGTACGGTCGACCCCGAGGAAGGGCCGGCACGTATCGCGGAAATGGTCGAGGCCGGCGTTTCGGCCTTCAAATTCTCCACCTTCGGCACCGATCCCAAGCGCTTTCCGCGCATCCCGCCCGCCTTACTCGACGCCTGCTTTGCCGCCATCGCGCCCACAGGGTTGACGGCCGGCGTGCATAACGAGGATGACGAAGCCGTGCGCACCTACATGGAGCAGGTAAAGGCAAGCGGCGTCACGGACTACCGCGCCCACGGCCTGTCGCGCCCGCCGATCACCGAACTGCTTGCGATGCATACCATCTTCGAGACAGGCGCCGATACCGGCTGCCCGGCCCATGTCGTCCACTGCTCGCTGGGCCGCGGTTATGACATTGCCCGCGCCTATCGTCGCGACGGCTTCGAGGCGACCGTGGAATGCTGCATTCACTACCTGACGCTCGACGAGGAAAACGATGTTCGGCGGCTGGGCGGCAAGGCGAAAATAAATCCGCCCATCCGCCCGCGCGCCGAAGTGGAAACCTTGTGGCGCAAGGTGGCGGAAGGCAATGTCTGGCTGGTTTCGACCGATCACGTCAGTTGGTCGGAAAACCGCAAGAACAATCCGGACATGCTAGCTAATGCATCCGGCGTGCCGGGACTGGAGGTCATGGTGCCGCTGTTCGTAAAGGGTGCCTTGGAACGCGGCGTGCCGCTCACCTGGGCGGCAAAACTGATGGCCGAGAACCCGGCTAAGCATTTCCGCCTCGATCACATCAAGGGCGCGCTGACACCGGGCAAGGACGCCGACATCGTCGTGCTCGAGCCGCGTGAAACCGTCTATGACGCCGCGTCGAGCGGCAACAACATCGTCGGCTGGAGCCCCTACAACGGCATTCGCCTGCCCTGCATCGTCTCCGCCACCTATCTGCGCGGCGAAAAAATCACTGAGGGCAGCACCATTCTCGCGGCGCCCGGCACCGGCAAATTCGTTCGCCCGCTCCCACGCCAGATCATCGCCGGAGGAGCAGTCTGATGTCCAAGACAGATCGCCGCAACCTGCCCGTCAATGCCGATCGCATCGCCGAGGATATCGACGCGCTCGCCAAGATCACCGAGCCCGACCATCCCTGGACGCGCCGGGCTTTTTCGCCGCTGTTTCTCGAAGGCCGCGCCTATATCGAGGCGCGGATGAAGGCAGCCGGCCTCGAAACCCGTATCGATGCCGGCGGCAACCTGATCGGCCGCCGCGCCGGACTGAAACCGGGCCTCGGCACGATCCTTGTCGGCTCGCATTCCGACACCGTGCCGGATGGTGGCCGCTTCGACGGCATCGCCGGCACGATCTCGGCGCTTGAAGTCGCCCGCGCGCTGAAGGACCAGAATATCGAGCTGGATCATGATCTCGAGATCGTCGATTTCCTTGCTGAGGAAGTCAGCATCTTCGGCGTCTCCTGTATCGGCAGCCGTGGCATGACCGGGCAGTTGCCGGAAGCGTGGCTGTCACGCACGAGCGGCGATCGCAATCTGGCGCAGGGGATAGCCGAGGTTGGCGGCGATCCCTCGATCCTGCTTCAACAAAAGCGGCCCGATCTTGCCGGCTTCCTTGAACTGCATATCGAGCAGGGACCGATCCTCGAAGCCGAACACAAGGATGTCGGCATCGTTACTGCCATCGCCGGCATCACCCGCATCGAAATCACGGTCGAGGGCCGCGCCGATCATGCCGGCACGACGCCGATGGGCCGGCGCGCCGATGCGCTAGTGGCCGCCGCGCAATTGGTGCTCGACATCCGCAATGCGGCAACCGAACTCGCGAAAACGCCCGGCCATTTTGCCGCGACGGTCGGCGAATTCCGTATCGAGCCGAATGCCGCCAATGTCGTGCCATCAAAGGTTGTGCTGTTGATCGACGGCCGCGCCGAGATCCGCAGCGACATGGAAAGCTTTATCGCCTGGGTCGACGAAGCCGTACAAAAGGTAGCCACGGCTTACGGAGTAACGATCAAGCCGCCGGTTCGCGTCTCCGATAATTTTCCGACGCCGGGCAATGCCGGGTTGCTGGAGACGCTGGAACGGGCCTGCGACCGGGTCGGCGCGCAGCACCGCCGCATGGCATCCGGCGCCGGCCACGATACCGCCTGGATCGCCAAGGTGGCGCCGGCTGCAATGATCTTCGTGCCCTGCAAGGACGGCCGCAGCCACTCGGCCGATGAATGGGCTGAAAACGACGATATCGCCATGGGCGCGGCCGTGCTGTTCGAAGCCGTGCGCGAAATGGACAAGACCCTTCAAACCAAAGCATAGCCAGGAGAAGCCGGATGGGACGCATACTCGTTGAAAAGGATGTCGAAGCGGCGGTAAAGGGCGGTTCCGTCTATGCTGCCGGCGGTGGTGGCTGGGCGGATCATGGCCGCATGCTCGGCTATGCCGCGGTTAACGTCGGCAAGCCGGAACTGGTATCGATCGACGAACTCAACGACAATGATTGGGTCGCAACCGCAGCGGCGATCGGCGCACCGGCCTCGACGACACCCTGGGAAATGCAGGGCATCGACTATGTGAAGGCTGCACAGCTGCTGCAGGACGAACTCGGCGAAAAGCTCTCCGGCCTGATCATCGGCCAGAACGGCCGGTCATCCACCCTGAACGGCTGGCTGCCCTCCGCGATCCTCGGCACTAAGGTTGTCGATGCGGTCGGCGATATCCGCGCGCATCCGACCGGCGATATGGGATCGATCGGCATGGCCGGCTCCCCCGAGCAGATGATCCAGACGGCCGTCGGCGGAAACCGCGCCGAAAACCGCTATATCGAGCTGGTGGTGAAGGGCGCGACGGCGAAGATCTCGCCGATCCTGCGCGCCGCCTCCGACCAGTCCGGCGGTTTCATCGCATCGTGCCGCAATCCGCTGCGCGCCTCCTATGTCCGCACGCATGCCGCGCTCGGCGGCATCTCGATGGCACTGTCGCTTGGCGAGGCCATCATCGCAGCCGAAAAGAAGGGCGGAAGCGCTGTCATCGACGCCATCTGCAAGACCACAGGCGGCCATATCCTTTCCGAAGGTTTGATTTCGAAAAAGGATGTCGTCTACACAAAGGAAGCCTTCGACATCGGCACGATTACGGTCGGCTCCGGCGACAAGGCCGTGACAATGCATGTCATGAACGAATATATGGCCGTAGAAGACCGTGATGGTAAGCGTCTGGCGACATTCCCTTCCGTCATCACCACGTTGTCGCCGGAAGGCGAGCCCCTGAGTGTCGGACAACTGCATGAGGGCATGCACGTCTTCATCCTGCATGTGCCGATGGATATCATTCCGCTCTCTGCCAGCGTGCTCGATCCTACGGTCTATCCTTCGGTCGAAAAAGCGATGGGGATCGAAATCGCACGCTACGCCCTGGCCGGCAAAAAGGCCTGATCGACGCCGGAGGAGAGAATGGCGCGGGACACCGGCCTCGAGGAATTGCTGAGGGAAGAGCTCGGAGAGCGGTTCGGGCTTACCGAGAAGCTGATGTTCGGTGGCTGGGTGGTTCTGCTGAACGGCCATCTTCTCTGCGGCGCACGCGAAGACGGAATGCTCGTGCGCCTCGGCAAGGGAAATGACGGCTGGGCGCTTTCGCTCAACGACATCAAGCCGATGCTGTCGGGCGCCCGCATCATGCATGGCTGGGTTCGCGCCGGACCAGACGCCTATGGCAATGACGCCGTGCGCAAACGGCTGCTTCTGGCGGCGCTCGATTATGTCGGGGCGCTGCCGGCGAAGTGAATATCGAGGGGCGCCACCCTCTTCTCCCCACTGGGGAGAAGGGAAGACCGTCAAACAAGAGGTAACACCATCATGCCGAAAGCCAATCCACGACATCCGAATTTCCCGATCCCTGGCGGGCCGGAACTGCGCGCCAAGGGCTGGCGGCAGGAAGCATTGCTGCGTCTGCTCGAAAACGTGCTCTCGGTTGGTGAAGACCCTGACAATCTCGTGGTCTACGCCGCGCTCGGCAAGGCGGCGCGCAACTGGGCGGCGCACAAGGGCATCGTCAAGGCGCTGACGGAGATGGAAGAAGACCAGACGCTGCTGATCCAGTCGGGCAAGCCGATCGGGCTGGTGCGCACGCATGCGAAGGCGCCGCTGGTGATCATGGCCAATTGCAACATCGTAGGGCAATGGGCGAAGGCCGAGGTCTTCTACGAGCTGCAGCGCAAGGGTCTGATCTGCTGGGGTGGGCTGACCGCGGGTGCCTGGCAGTATATTGGCAGCCAGGGCGTCATCCAGGGCACCTACGAGATCTTCATGCGCATAGCCGAACGCCGCTTCGGCGGTGATCTCTTCGGCCGCTTCGTGCTGACGGCCGGCCTTGGCGGCATGGGCGGCGCTCAGCCGCTTGCCGGACGCATGGCGGGTGCGGCCATCCTCTGCGTCGACATCGATGCCGAGCGGGCGAAGAAGCGCCAGCAGATCGGCTACCTCCAGGAAATCGCGCCGGACCTGGATTCGGCGCTGGCGATGATCGACGCCGCGGTAAAGGAAAAGCGGGCACTGTCGGTCTGCCTCGTCGGCAATGCGGCGGAGATCTATCCCGAGATTGCAAGGCGCGGCATCGTGCCCGACATCGTCACCGACCAGACCTCCGCGCATGATCTCGTCTACGGTTATGTGCCGAAGGGCATGAGCCTCGCCCAGGTGAAGGACCTGCGGGATGATGGCCAAGGCCAGCTGATGGCGGCAAGCCGGGCTTCGATCGTCGAGCACGTCAAGGCCATGCTCGATTTCCAGAAAAAAGGCTCTGAAGTCTTCGACAACGGCAACCTGATCCGCACCCAGGCGCGGGAAGGCGGCGTCGCCAATGCCTTCGATATTCCGATCTTTACGGAAGCCTATCTGCGGCCGCTCTTTGCCCGCGCGATCGGCCCCTTCCGCTGGATGGCGCTCTCGGGCGAGGAAAGCGATATCGCCCGTATCGACGACCTGCTGCTCGAAATGTTCCCGGACAACAAGATCATCACCAACTGGATCAGGCTTGCGCGCGAGCATGTGCCGTTCGAAGGGCTCCCGGCGCGCATCGCCTGGCTTGGCCACGGCGAGCGCACGACGCTTGCCCGCCGGGTCAACGAACTCGTGGCAAGCGGCGAGCTTAAAGGACCCGTCGCCTTTTCGCGCGACCACCTCGACGCCGGCGCCATGGCGCATCCGAACATCATGACCGAGCGCATGAAGGATGGTTCCGACGCCATCGCGGACTGGCCGCTGATCGATGCGATGATGCTCTGCTCGTCGATGGCCGATCTCGTCGTCGTCCATTCCGGCGGCGGCGGCTATGCCGGTTACATGACGAGCTGTGGCGTGACCGTGGTTGCGGACGGCACCGCAGCCGCCGACGAGCGGCTCGACCATGCGCTCACCAACGACACGGCGCTGGGCGTCATGCGCTATGCCGATGCCGGCTACGAGGAAGCGCTGGACGAAGTCGCAAAGAAGGATGTGCCTTACATTCGCCTCGGGTAGAGCAATTGCAGGAGAAGTGCGCAGCGGTTTTCCGTCGGGAATTGCGAAAAAACAAAAAAGACTGAGCGGTTCTCTGCTTCCGTGAAAAACTGAACCGCTCCAGGCTCGACTGTTCTTCCGGACGCCAAGCGACTATGGTCCGAGCAATTCAATCAACCTCATGAGTTGCCCGTGATCCCCTGGACCCTGCTCGACACCGCGAAAATCCCGAATGGCGGCGGCGAGCTGCGCTTGAAGCAGCGCGGTCATGAATTCTCGATCATGCTCGGCACCAACGAGCTGATGAACAGCCGCCTCAGCGGCTCGGAACGGGCGCTTGCGACGCTTTCCTGCGAGAAGATCAAGGATCGATCCAGCCCGCATATCCTGATCGGCGGCCTCGGCATGGGGTTCACGCTACGGGCGGCACTCGGAGTGCTTGGGAAGGATGCCAAGGTCACCGTCGCCGAGCTTGTGCCAGCCGTCGTCGCCTGGGCGCGGGGGCCGATGACCTCCGTCTTCGAAGGTTGCCTGGACGATCCCCGGGTCGCCATCCATGAAGGCGATGTCCGCCCGCTCATTCGCTCCGGCAAGGCGGCCTTTGACGCAATCCTGCTCGACGTCGACAACGGCCCCGACGGCATCACCCACGAAGCCAATGATGGCCTTTACGACTTCGCCGGGCTCAAGGCGGCCCGCGACGCCCTGCGCCCGGGCGGCATCCTCGCCGTATGGTCCTCCGGCCCCGACCGGAGCTTCACCAAGCGCCTGCGCGACAGCGGCTTTGCCGCGGAGGAGGTCAACACACGAGCCAATGGCAAGAGCGGCGCGCGGCACGTCATCTGGCTGGCAGAGAAGACGGGCCGCTGAAGCGGAATGGCATTGAAGCGCACGTCGCCGATGCTATATATCAATGTCATATCTTGCTGAGGAGATGTGGCATGGAAACCGCAAAGGTATTTTGGTCCGGTCGTTCGCAGGCGGTTCGTCTGCCGAAGGAATATCGTTTCGACACCACTGAGGTGCGTATTCGGCGGCAGGGACAAGCCATCATCCTCGAACCGATTGCAGAGGATTGGACCTGGCTCGAGACAATTACCGGTCCCGTCGATGATGATTTCGTCGAGGCGGCGAATGAGCAACCCGACGAACAGCAACGCCCGGAACTGGATATCTTCAAGTGAGATATCTCCTCGACAGCAACGCCGTCATCGCGTTGATGAAAGGCCATTCCGGTTTCGTCAAAGAAATTCGCAAATACGAGCCCAGGGATTTCGGTATTCCGGCGATCGTTGCGCACGAACTCTTCTATGGCGCCTACAAGGGTCAAAGGGTTGAAGACAATCTCGGCCGGATCGACGCCTTGCAATTCGAGACGCTCGATTTCGACCGGGAGGATGCACGCCGCGCCGGCGAGATTCGTGCGGCGCTTGCGATCCTCGGCACGCCGATCGGCGCCTATGATGTGCTGATCGCGGGCCAGGCGCTGGCGCGCGACCTGATATTGGTGACGCACAACGTCAGGGAGTTCCGGCGCGTGCCGAACCTTCTTCTGGAAGATTGGGAGCAGTAGATCGAGACATTGCCGTAGCGCCTGGAATTTGTATGTTGCGCCACCGATAAAAATTTTCAGCTTCGGAATATCGTCATGAAATTGCCTGCCCGTATTGCCCCCTCCATCCTCGCATGCAATCTGGCGAGATTGTCCGAAGAGTGCAGCGCAGCCCTGGCTGCGGGCGGGGATTTTATCCATTTCGATGTCATGGATAA
>JAGWJK010000119.1 GCA_028865845.1 Rhizobiaceae bacterium | reverse complement strand
TGAGGTTCATTCGGCGAAAAAGACGATGCTTGAGCAATTCCAGGAAAAGTGCGCAGCGGTTTTCCGTCCGAAATTGCGAAAAGACAAAAAGAGAGCAATTTCAGGAAAAGTGCGCAGCGGTTTTCCGTCCGGAATTGCGAAAAAACAAACGGATAGAGCGGTTCTCGGCCTCCGTGAAAAGCTGAACCGCTCTAGACGATCGCCTTGCGCATCTCGATAGAGGTCGTGCGATCGAAGCCGGCATGGCGGTTCTCCGCCGTCTTGCGAAAGCCCCAGGCGGCAAAAGTCGCGTGATTGTCGAGAAGCTCGATGCGCGTTTCCAGCCGCAGCGCGTCGAGGCCGTGATCGCGGGCGGTCGTCTCCGCCAGATCGAGCAGGCGCCTGCCGATGCCCTTGCCCTGGGCGGAAGGCAACACTGCCAGCTTGCCGACATAGAGGAAATCCGGCTCAAGCCGACAGAAAATGCAGCCGGCTAACTGATCGCTTTCAAAGATGACATAGCCGATCTCCTTGATGGCCTTTTCCTTCAGCAAGGCCGGCGTCAGCGCATGGGCGGAAGAGGGCGGATCGATACGTCCGTCCATATAGGCGAAGGATGCAAGGATCAGATCCAGCAACGCGTCCCAGCGGTCGAAGCCGTCATCGAGCCTTCGAATTTTGAGATCGCTCATTCGGCCGCTGCCTTGGCCCGCTTGCGTCGATAGCGGATGGTTTCGAAACGAGCCGACAGCCCGTCGTAAAGCAGCAGTCGCCCGATCAGCGGTTCGCCGATGCCGGTGATAAGCTTGATCGCCTCCATCGCCATCAACGTGCCGATAACGCCGGTGAGGGCGCCGATGATGCCGGTTTCCGCGCAGGCGGGGATCAGGCCATCCGGTGGCCGCGACGGAAAGAGATCCCGGTAACCGGGGTTGAGCACGCCGTCCGTATTGACCTCATAGGGTTTCAGCACCGTCACCGAACCATCGAAGCGGCCGACCGCGCCGGTCACGAGCGGCAACTGGGCGGTCTCGCAGGCATCGGCGGCGGCATAGCGGCTGTCGAAATTGTCGGAGCCATCGACAACGAGATCGAAACCGGCCAGATGACGCGCAGCCGTCTCGATGGAAAAGCGCTCGTCGAAGCGCATGGTGCGCACATGCGGATTGAGCCGCGCGATCGCGTCGGCGGCACTTTGCGTCTTCAGCTCTCCGATCGTGCCGCTGTCATGGATGACCTGCCGTTGCAGGTTGGAGAGCGAGACGCGGTCGTCATCGGCAATGCCGATGGTGCCGATACCGGCTGCTGCGAGATATTGCAGCACCGGCGCGCCGAGGCCGCCGGCGCCGATCACCAGAACGCGCGCGGCCTTCAGTTTCTGCTGCCCGGCGCCACCCACTTCAGGCAGCAGGATATGACGCTGGTAACGGGCGATTTCGTCTGGGGTCAAAGCAGCCATGACCGGCAGACTATCATGTCTTTTGACGAATCACGCAGGCGATTTCGCAACGCCGCCATGCGCGACGGTGAAGAATTGCGCGCGCTCGCCGAGAGCGGAAAACATCGCCTGGTCGGTGCCGGTCATGAAGGCCTGGCCGCCGAGGCCATCGATGATGTCGAAAAGGGCCGCGCGCCGTCCCTCATCGAGATGGGCAGCGATTTCGTCGAGCAACAGGATGGGTGCATGACCAGTGAGATTGGCAACGAGGCGGGCGTGCGCAAGCACGAGGCCGACGAGGAGAGCCTTCTGCTCGCCGGTCGAGCAGCGTTCCGCTTCCATGTGCTTCTCGCGGTGGCGCACCAGCAGATCGGCGCGGTGCGGCCCTTCCAGCGTGCGTCCGGCGGCTGCATCGCGATAGCGGCCTTCGCGCAACTGATCGGCATAGGCGTCCTCGAGGTCCACGGCCGGTCGGTCGAACTGACCGTCGAGAAAGCCGGAGAGTTCGAGCGCGGCGGATGGAAAAGGGGTCGTCTCACGCGTTTCGTCGATCAACCGCGACAGCAGCCCCAGCATTTCCTGCCGGGCAAGAGCCATGGCGATGCCGAGGCTTGCCATTTGCTCCTCTATGCCGCCAAGCCAGGAAGGATCGAAGCGCCCTTCTGCGAGCAGCTTGTTGCGGCTGCGCATAGCGCGTTCGAAATCGCTGGCGCGGCGGCCATGGGCCGGATCGAGCGACAGCACCAGCCGGTCGAGAAAGCGCCGGCGATCGGAAGAACCACCGGTAAAGAGCCCGTCCATCGCCGGGGTCAGCCAGAGAACGCGCAGATGATCGGTCAATTCGTCGACCGTCTTGGCGGTCGTGCCGTTGATTCGCAGCCGCCGCGCCACTGATTCGTCGCCGGCATCGATGCCTGTGCCGATTTCGACGTCGCCTTCCATGCCCTCGAGTTCGGAAAAGATCGAAAATCCGCCCGCCGCACCCACGCGAGTGACATCCGCATAGGCCGCGCGCCGCAGCCCGCGGCCGGGCGACAGGAAGGAAACCGCCTCCATCAGGTTGGTCTTGCCGGCGCCGTTGTCGCCGGTCAGCACCACATGGCGCTCATCGAGCGTCAGAGCCGCCGCCGCATAATTGCGGAAATCGGCAAGCTTCAGGCGCGAGATGAAAACCTTGTGCGGCATCCGGTATTGAATTTCCTATTGGTAGCCCGAGGGGTATGTCGAACCCCGGCCAAGTGCAAGGCTCTTGCCATTGCAGCCCATCAAAAGCCCATGCTTCAGACGGCGTGCCGCGCAATCTTCTCACGATCGCCGAGAATCATCTGCGAAGGCACGGCGGCGGGATCGAAAAGAGCGACATTCAGTCCTTCGGCAATCGCATCCTCGGTCTCTCCAGGCAGTTCGTCTTCCTGCATGCGCGCGGTGAAAACGGCAAGGATGAAGTCGAAACCCTCTCCCTGCGGAGATGTGAAGGTCTTTTGTTCGATTTCGACAAGCCTGGTCTTTTCGAGGAATATCCCGGTTTCCTCGGTGATTTCCCGCCGGAACGCGATCTCGAAGTCCTCGCCTTCCTCAACGGTGCCGCCGGGAAGCGCCCAGCCGGCATGCATGCCGCTTCTCTCCACCAGAACGATCCGGCCGCTGCTGTTGCGGATGATGCCGATGGCGCCGCCCAAAGCGCGCCGGGAGAAATGCTTATATTTCTGTGCCTCGTAGTCGACGGTCGAGAGCGGCTGAATCGCGACCGTGACTTTG
The DNA here is from genome assembly GCA_028865845.1 of Rhizobiaceae bacterium. Classification (GTDB taxonomy): domain Bacteria; phylum Pseudomonadota; class Alphaproteobacteria; order Rhizobiales; family Rhizobiaceae; genus Rhizobium. Next base: position 5,901 of record JAGWJK010000119.1, on the reverse strand, counting down.
GCATCGGGATAGAGGTCGGCGAGTGCGCTCAGGATCTTGTTGTTTCCAGCCACGCTCATTGCCGCACCTTCCATGCCTTTGGGGATTATTCCGTGCGATCAATCGCCTGCCTAAGCAATGCTTTTGTGACGGGCGGCGAAAACGCTAGGGGTTTGCAGCAAATATGCGGCCATTGATTCGCGCCGCATTTTTTTCCCGGACCGGCCGAATCACCGGCCGGTCCCGCGAGGATCGCGTGATTCGCGATCAGTCGCTGAACGTGTCGAAGAAATCTTTCATCCGGGCAAAGAAGCCGGTCGATTCCGGATTGTTGTCCTTGGACGAGATCTGCTCGAATTCCTGCAGCAGCTCGCGCTGGCGCTTGGTGAGCTTCTGCGGGGTCTCTATCTGGATCTGGATATAGAGATCGCCGACCTGGCTGGAGCGCAGGACAGGCATGCCCTTGGCCTTCAGGCGGAACTGCTTGCCGACCTGCGTGCCTTCGGGAACGGTGACGCGCGATTTGGTGCCGTCGAGCGTTGCAACGTCGAAGGTGCCGCCGAGCGCTGCCGTCGTCATCGAGATCGGCACGGCGCAATAGAGATCGGCGCCATCGCGCTGGAAGAACTCATGCGGCTTCACCGACAGGAAGATATAGAGATCGCCCGCCGGACCACCGCGGACGCCGGCCTCGCCTTCGCCCTGCAGGCGGATGCGCGTACCGTCCTCGATGCCCGAGGGAATGTTGACGGAGAGCGAACGCTCCTCGGTCACACGGCCGTTGCCATGGCATTTGGTGCAGGGATCGGGAATGATCTGGCCACGCCCGTGGCAGGTCGGACAGGTGCGTTCCACGGAGAAGAAGCCCTGAGCGGCTCGCACGCGGCCGGAACCCTGGCAGGTGCCGCAGGTCTTCGGCTGCGTTCCGGGCTTCGCGCCGGAGCCGGAGCAGACATCGCAGGTAATGGAGGTCGGCACGCGAATCTGTGCCGTTTTGCCGGAGAAAGCCTCTTCCAGCGTAATTTCCATGTTGTAGCGTAGATCGGCGCCGCGCTCGCGACCGCCGGTGGAGCGCGAACGGGCACGCCCGCCGCCCATCATCTCGCCAACAATGTCTTCGAAGATATCGGAGAAACCGCCGCCGCCACCGCCGAAACCGCCGCCGGCACCCATGCCGCCATGTTCGAACGCCGCGTGGCCATACCGGTCATAGGCCGCACGCTTCTGCGGATCCTTGAGGGTTTCGTAGGCTTCGTTGATTTCCTTGAACTTCCGCTCGGCGCTGTTGTCGCCCGGATTCTTGTCCGGGTGAAATTGCATTGCCAGCTTACGGAAGGCGCTTTTCAGCTCCTTTTCGTCCGCCGTCCTGGAGACACCGAGAGTTTCGTAGTAGTCCGCTTTTGCCATTAAGGATTAGACCCTGGAAATGGATTTCCGGCTGCCAAGAGGCAGCCGGATCTGGTTTCCGCAAAACCGTTTCGGTTCGCGCTTATGCAGACCGCTTGCGGTCGTCTTCGTCCTTGATTTCCTCGTAGTCGGCATCGACGACGTCGTCCTTGCCGGCTGCGGAGGCATCAGCGGAGCCCCCTTCCGCCTGCTGGGCTTCATAGATGGCCTGACCGAGCTTCATGGAAACTTCCATCAGCGTCTGGGTCTTGGCCTTGATGTCTTCGGCATCCGGCTCGGAAGCTTCGGTTGCCGCCTTCAGCGCTTCGATTGCCGCAGAGATCGCGTTGCGATCGGCTTCGGTGACCTTGTCGCCGTAATCCTTCAACGATTTCTCGCTGGAGTGGATCAGGCTTTCAGCCTGGTTCTTGGCTTCGACACCTTCACGGCGCTTCTTGTCTTCGGCAGCGTGAGCCTCGGCATCCTTGACCATCTTTTCGATGTCGGCGTCGGAAAGACCGCCGGAAGCCTGGATGCGGATCTGCTGTTCCTTGCCGGTGCCCTTGTCCTTGGCCGAAACCTGCACGATGCCGTTGGCGTCGATGTCGAAAGTGACTTCGATCTGCGGTACGCCGCGCGGTGCCGGCGGCAGGCCGACGAGGTCGAACTGGCCGAGCAGCTTGTTGTCGGCAGCCATTTCGCGTTCGCCCTGCGAAACGCGGATGGTGACAGCCTGCTGGTTGTCGTCGGCGGTCGAGAAGGTCTGCGACTTCTTCGTCGGGATCGTGGTGTTGCGCTCGATCAGGCGGGTGAAGACGCCGCCGAGCGTTTCGATGCCGAGCGACAGCGGGGTCACGTCGAGGAGCAGGACGTCCTTGACGTCGCCTTGCAGAACGCCTGCCTGGATGGCGGCGCCGAGTGCGACGACTTCATCCGGGTTGACGCCCTTGTGCGGCTCCTTGCCGAACAGCTGCTTGACGACTTCCTGTACCTTCGGCATGCGGCTCATGCCACCGACGAGAACGACTTCGTCGATTTCGGCAGCGGTGACGCCGGCATCCTTGAGGGCTGCCTTGCAAGGCGCGATGGTGCGCTGGACGAGATCGTCGACCAGGCTTTCCAGCTTGGCGCGGGTCAGCTTCAGCGTCAGGTGCTTCGGGCCGGTGGCGTCTGCCGTGATGAAGGGCAAGTTGATTTCGGTCTGCTGCGAAGAGGACAGCTCGATCTTGGCCTTTTCAGCAGCTTCCTTGAGGCGCTGCAGAGCGAGCTTGTCGCCCTTGAGGTCGATGCCGTTGTCCTTCTTGAATTCGGCAACGAGATATTCGACGAGACGCATGTCGAAGTCTTCACCGCCGAGGAAGGTGTCGCCGTTGGTCGACTTCACTTCGAAGACGCCGTCGCCGATTTCGAGGATGGAGATATCGAAGGTGCCGCCGCCAAGGTCGTATACGGCAATCGTCTTGCCATCCTTCTTGTCGAGGCCATAAGCAAGCGCTGCAGCCGTCGGCTCGTTGATGATGCGGAGGACTTCAAGACCAGCGATCCTGCCGGCGTCCTTGGTTGCCTGGCGCTGCGCGTCGTTGAAGTATGCGGGAACGGTGATGACGGCCTTTTCGACCTTTTCACCGAGGTAGGACTCAGCGGTTTCCTTCATCTTCTGAAGGATCATCGCGGAAATCTGTGCGGGCGAGTAGCCCTTGCCGTTGGCGTCGACCCAGGCGTCGCCATTGTCGCCCCGAACGATCGAGAAAGGAACGAGGTGCTTGTCCTTTTCGACGGTCGGATCTTCGTAGCGGCGGCCGATGAGGCGCTTGACAGCGAAGAGGGTATTTGTGGGGTTGGTGACCGCCTGGCGCTTGGCCGGCTGGCCGACGAGGCGTTCGCCATCGTCCGTGAAGGCTACCATAGAGGGGGTGGTGCGGGCGCCTTCGGCATTCTCGATCACTTTAGCGTCTTTACCGTCCATGACGGCGACGCAGGAATTTGTGGTTCCAAGGTCGATACCAATTACTTTTGCCATGTTATTCTCTCCTTGAAGCAAGCTATCGGAACCCCTGTCAGGCATTCCATTGACAGCCCCTTACGGGATGGTCTTGAGGATTGCGCAGCCATGACTGCGGTGATGCCGCGTATATAAGTAGCGGTTTTACTGACTGCAAGGCAGGAAATCACCCGGAATCCAGCAAAACGAATGGTTTGTCGTCCAAATTCCACGGCAGCGCCGGCTGGCCGGCGAGCCTGTGGAAAGGACGGATTCACTTATCAGATCAGCCTTGCCTTGACCATGCAAGCGGCAATGAAGAGATTCGCCTTTTATTGCCCCAGGATCACGTCGAGAAGCGAGGAACGGTGCCGCCGGACAGGGCGTGGGGACGGGTCGGGATCGCCGATATCGCCGGGCGGGATATCGTCGTTGCCGTAGGTGTTTGAGCTATAGGGATTGGTGTTGTCGGCAAGGCCGGCGGGCGGCAGATCCTCGCCGTCGTCATTGACGGCGGTCTGGTTTGCCGGCGGATAGATCGGCTGTTGCTGCGGCTGCTGGATCTGTTGCTGCCGGGTGATCTGCTGCGCCGGCCGCTGCTGGATCTGCGGCTGAATTTGCTGTTGCTGCTGTGCCGGCTGAGCGTTGACAGGCTGTGCGCCGTTGCCGCCGAGCGCGCCCGATATGATCGAGCCGATCGTCGTCTGCGGTTCGGCGCTCGCCACTCCGACGGCACCTGCGCCCGACTGGGCCACGGGCACGCCGTTGTCGATGACCTGGCCGCCGCCGAAGATCGGTGTCGGCGTCAGGCCCTTATGGGCCGCAACCATGAATTCCTTCCAGGCGATCGCCGGCAATCCGCCGCCGGTTACCTTCTTCATCGACTTGCCGTCGTCGTTGCCGAACCAGACACCGGTCGTCAGGTGGCTGGTGAAGCCGACAAACAGCGCGTCGCGGAAGGATTGCGTGGTTCCGGTCTTGCCGGCTGCCTGCCAGCCAGGAATCTTCGCCGCCTTGCCCGTGCCGAAGCCGATGACGCCCGCCATCATCGAATTCATGTTGGTGACGACATCGGGGTTGAGCACGCGTGGCGGGTTGTCGAAATTCGCCTGATAGAGCACCTTGCCGGATGCCGTCGTCACCTTGGTGATGACATGCGGGGTGACCTTGTAGCCGCCGTTCATGAAGGTGCCGTAGGCCGAGGTCAGTTCGAGTAGCGACACTTCCGAGGTGCCCAGCGCAATCGAGGCATTGGCCTGGAGGTCGGATTCGATGCCGAGCCGATGCGCGACCTTGATCACCTGATCCGGACCCACCTCGTTGGCGAGCTGGGCGGCGATCGTATTCAGGGAATGTGCCAGTGCGTTTGCAAGCGTGACCGGGCCGTTATATTTCTGCTCGTAGTTTTCCGGCGCCCAATTGCCGATCTTCACCGGCGCGTCGTTGCGGATGGAGTTCGGCGTCAGGCCCATCTCCATGGCTGCGGTATAGACGAAAGCCTTGAAGGCCGAGCCCGGCTGGCGCTTGGCCTTTACGGCGCGGTCGAACTGGCTCTGCGCGTAGTCGCGGCCGCCGACCAGCGCGCGGATGGCGCCCGTCGCATCGACGGAGACGAGCGACGCCTGCGACGCGCTGAGCTTTCGCCCGTCTTTATTCAGCACGTCGTTCAGCGCCTGTTCGGCCTTGGCCTCCAGCGACATGTCCAGGGTCGTGTCGACGGTCAGGTCTTCCTTCACGTCGCCGCCGATCAGACCTGGAAGTTGGTCCATCACCATGTCGGCGACGTAGTTCTGAGCGCCGCTCCAATAACCCTTCGCCCGTGTCGGCGGTTGCGACATCGCCGTCTTGATCTGGTCGTCGGTGACAAAGCCCTGGTCGCGCATGGCCTGCAGCACGAGCTGGGCACGGGCCTCGGCTGCGGCCGGGTCGCGGGCAGGCGAAAGCTTCGATGGTGCCTTCACGAGGCCGGCCAGCATGGCCGCCTCGCCGAGGCTGACGTCGCGGGCCGACTTGTTGAAATAGCGCTGTGACGCCGCCTCAACGCCGTAGGCGTTGGCGCCGAAATAGACGCGGTTGAGGTACATCGCCAGGATCTGGTCCTTGGTGTACTTGTGCTCCAGCCAGATGGCGAGCAGCACTTCCTGCACCTTGCGCTCAAGCGTGCGCTCCGGCGACAGGAAGAGGTTCTTGGCGAGCTGTTGCGTCAGCGTCGAGCCGCCCTGGACCGCATGGCCGGTGAGCACGTTGGTCACCACGGCGCGGCCGAGGCCGATCGGGTCGAACCCAAAATGCGAATAGAAGCGGCGGTCCTCGATGGCGATGATCGCCTCGGGAATGTAGGGCGACATGTCGCTCAGGGCCAATGCCTCGCCGCCGGTCGCGCCGCGGTTGGCAATGATGCTGCCGTCGAGATCGGCGATCTTGACGTTCGGCGGCCGGTCCGGGATTGCCCATGTGCTGGCATTCGGCATGCGCGAGCCGTAATAGACCACGAGGCCCGCCACGGCGATGCCGGCCCAGATCGACAGCACGAGGCTCCAATAGATCACGCCACG
>JAGWJK010001192.1 GCA_028865845.1 Rhizobiaceae bacterium | reverse complement strand
CCGCTTTCGCGGTCGAAAAGATGCATGGCGTCCAGCCGCCAGCCGGTGGGCAGGACCGCGCCGATGACGGGCGCGTCTGTGCCGCGAACCCGTGCGCCGAGAGAATGAGAGCCGATGCGGCAGGTCACCAGCGCGTCGGCGCCCAGATATTCGATATCGGCGACCGTCGCTTCCGGGCCTGGAATCAGGCCGGCATTTGCGACCTGGGAGACTGGCGCCAGCAATTGCACATCCTCGGAGCGCAGGCCGAGAACGAGACCCCTGCCGGGACGCGCAAGAACCGGCGCATGATCCACGCCGGCAAACACGGCGTTCTTGCCGGTAGCGTCGGTATCCAGATCGACGAGGCTCATGGGTGAGCCGCCGACGAAGCGGGCGGCAAACAGCGATGCCGGCCTGACGTAGAGATCCGCTGCCGTGCCGGCTTGCTCGATGCCGCCGCCGTTCAGCAGGATCACCTGATCCGCCATGCTCATGGCTTCGGTCTGGTCGTGGGTCACGTAGATCATCGTGATACCCAGGCGCTGCTGTAGCGCGCGGATTTCGCGGCGAAGATCCTGTCTAAGTTTCGCATCGAGATTGGAAAGCGGCTCATCCATCAGGCAGAGCGGGGCCTCGGCAATCAGCGCTCGGCCCAGCGCGACGCGCTGCTGCTGCCCGCCGGAAAGCTGGCTGGGCTTGCGTGCGAGAAGCGGCTCCAGTCCCAGAAGGGTGGCCACTTTGGAAAGCCTGTCGGCCATCTCGGCTTTGGGTGTATGCCGGACGGAAAGGCCGAAGGTAATGTTGTCCGCAACCGTCATGTGCGGGAAAAGCGCGTAGGATTGAAACACCATCGACACGCCGCGCGCAGCTCCGGTAAGCCCCGCGACGTCACGGCCGCCTATCTCGATGGTGCCGCTCGTCGGCTCGTCGAGGCCCGACAGCATTCTGAGAATGGTGGACTTGCCGCAACCGGAAGGGCCGAGCAGCACCGTCAGGCTGCCTTGCTCGACGGCAAAGGAAACGTCGTCGACAGCGCGCGTGTCGCCCCAGGCCTTGACCAATGACTTAACCAGAACGCTGGCCACTATTCTTTCACCCGACTTCATCTGCCCCAGAGCCAGCTATCAAAGCTCCGTGACGGACAGGTGACAGAAATTTTGACCATAGGTGGATGAGCGATGACGCGGCCTCAAGCCGAGACTGAACTGTGGCGAGAAACGTTCGCTTTTCCGAACTGATCGGGCATCACATGTGGCAAGGCTGACCGAGCGTGCGGGGTGCAAGCAACGTCGCGGCCAGGGTTAAGTGGCAGACGCGATTGCCGTGCGGCTCTCAGCCGGCCAGCGCTCTGGTTTTTGCAGGACGATCCGCGTCCGACATGGTTGCCTGAGAAAGGGCCGCCGGGAAGAAGCGGCCGCGGCCCGCCGCCTTCGCTTGGTACATTGCCGCGTCCGCTGCCTCCAGGAGGCTGTCGATTGCCACACCGTCATCGGGATAGATCGAGATCCCCACGGATGCACCGATCTCGATCGTTTTATCCGAAATCGTGTAGGGCTGCGACAATTCCCGAACGAGGCGCTTGGCCGCGAATGCGATCCCGCGAGGATTGGTAATATTGGGAAGAATGGCGACGAATTCGTCGCCGCCCTGCCGAAAAATCGAATCCTCCGTCCGCAGGACCAGTTTCATCCGATCGGCGGCGGCAATCAAAAGGTTATCTCCGATCTGATGGCCAAAGCGGTCGTTGACCTGCTTGAATCGGTCGAGATCGATGAACAGGACGGCAACGCGGCGATTGGTCTTCTGGCCGGAAAGCATAGCCTGGGAAAGGCGGTCGCGCATCAGCAGGCGGTTGCCGAGACCGGTAAGGGCATCGTAAT
>JAGWJK010000118.1 GCA_028865845.1 Rhizobiaceae bacterium | reverse complement strand
CCAGTCCCTCCATATTGTCGATCTGCCGGTTCGAGCCCGCCTCGAAGATGACCTTGCCGTCGACGACGGCGCCGGGCTTGATGTCGGCGCCGGCAATGCGAACGATACGCACGCCAATGCCATGCGCCAGATTGAAGCGCCGCTCCAAAAGCAGGAGATCGCCGTCCGGCAGGAACACGCCGTCGCTGACATCGAAATCATCGGAATGACGCACCGTGAAACGGCCCTTGAGCGGGCCCTCCAGCACCGCCGCCAGCATGTTGCCGTCGTGATCGAGGCTGCGTTCGGAGACGATGACGGCAGCGCCGGCAAGCGGGCTCGTCTCCGGCGCGATCATCAGCGCTTCCAGGCTGCGATTGGAACTTAGCCGCTTCTTGGGAATGAGGATCGGGATCGAGCCGTCAGGCCGCGAGGTTTCGAAACCGGGATCGGGATAGGTATCGACGCGGTGATCGCGCTCGTAGCTCACAAGCACGCTCTTGCCGCGCAGCGCCACCCCTTCCGCATCCATCTCGCCCTTGCCGGCATGCGCCTCGCCGCCGCGATCGATCATTGGCATGATGCTGGCATCGACGATGCCCTTTAGCCGGCCGTCTTCGCCGCGCTCGATCGCGCCCGTCAGCCAGTGCCCGGTATCGAGCACAGAGACGAAATGCCGTTGATCCGGCCGAAATCGGATGGCGGACACCGCGCCGAACAGGGCATCGCTGGAACTGAGCTCCAGGCCGCCCAGAAACTCCAGTCCATCGAAACGCGTGTTTTCTGCGCCGGGCTGGAAGTAAGGGATCGCCGTCGCGTGGATGTCAGCGGGGCCGCCATCGGACGTATCCATGGAACCGCAGCCGGCGAGCAGCATCACAAGCATGGTCGCGCGGCAGAGGCGTTTCATGAAGTCTCGCGGGTCTCTTCGATGTCGGTGAAAACACCGGCCGACCGGCCGGTGTGAATTTCAAAGTCTGTTCAGCACGCCCGACGCAGCCGCGAACGCGGCGCCGTCGTCTGGTCTTCGAACAACGAGGCCAGCTGCTCGGTCATCGCGCCGGCGAGTTCGTCGGCGTCGACGATGGTCACGGCGCGGCGATAATAGCGCGTGACATCGTGGCCGATACCGATCGCAAGCAACTCGACCGGCGAACGCGTCTCGATCTGCTCGATGACCGCACGCAGGTGCCGCTCCAGATAATTGCCCGGATTGACCGACAGCGTCGAGTCGTCGACCGGCGCACCGTCTGAGATCATCATCAGGATACGACGCTGCTCGCGGCGCCCGAGCAGCCGATTATGCGCCCAGATCAGGGCCTCGCCGTCGATGTTCTCCTTGAGCAGGCCTTCGCGCATCATCAGGCCGAGATTGCTGCGCGCCCGTCGATAGGGCTCGTCGGCCGATTTGTAGATGATATGGCGCAAGTCGTTGAGGCGGCCCGGTGTCTGCGGCTTGCCGCCGGCAAGCCACTTCTCGCGTGCCTGCCCGCCCTTCCAGGCCTTGGTGGTGAAGCCGAGAATCTCGACCTTGACGCCGCAGCGCTCCAGCGTGCGGGCCAGAATATCGGCGCAGGATGCGGCAACCGTGATCGGCCGACCACGCATAGAACCGGAATTGTCGATCAGCAGCGTCACGACCGTATCGCGGAACTGCGTGTCGCGCTCCATCTTGAAGGACAGCGCCTGCATCGGATCGATGATCAGGCGCGGCAGGCGTGCCGGATCGAGGTAACCCTCTTCCAGGTCGAAGTCCCAGGAGCGGTTCTGCTGCGCCATCAGCCGTCGCTGCAGACGGTTGGCGAGCCGCCCGACGGCACCCTGCAGATGCGCAAGCTGCTTGTCGAGGAAGGCGCGCAGGCGCTCGAGCTCGGCGACATCGCACAGTTCCTGGGCGGTCGTGGTCTCGTCGAACTCCTCGGTGAAGACGTGGTAGTCGACCTTTTCGTTGAAGTCGGCAAAGGGCGTGTTCGGCCGACGGGTCTCGCCCGGCGTCTCCGAATCCTCCTCGCCCTCTTCGCTCATGTCGTCGTCGGAGATTTCGGCGCCGTCCATTTCGCCGTCATCCATCTGCTCGTCGGAGGCTTCACTGTCCTCCGCGGGCGCGGCGTCGGAACCGGCATCCTCTTCGACTTCGTCTTGATCCTGCTCCTGGCCGCTCGGCTGATCCTCTTCGGTGGTATTTTCCTCCGAGTCGGGATCCATTTCCTCGTCGCCATACTCCTCGGCCATTTCCATGGCCGACAGCATGTTGCGCACGACACGGGCGAAGCTTTGCTGATCGTTGATGGCGGACGTCAGATTGTCGAGCTCGCCGCCGGTCTTTTCCTCGATAAAGGAACGCCACAGATCGAGCACTTTGCCCGCGCTCTCCGGCGGCTTCTGCCCCGTCAGCTTTTCGCGCACGATCATCGCCATGGCTTCGCCGATCGGCGCATCCTCCTGCCGCTCGATGCCGGAGAAATTCGCCTTGGCGTATTTCTCCGAGTTCATCGAGTTGAGGTTGGAGGCCATGCCGCTCATGCGCAACGCGCCGATCGATTCGACACGCGCCTGCTCCACGGCATCGAAGATGCTGCGAGCATCGGCGCCCTGCGGCGCCATGGTCGCATGCACGCGGGCGTCGTGACAGGCAAGCCTGAGCGCCATCGAATCGCCGAGACCACGGGTGACGGCCAGCTCATGCGCCGTCGGCCGCTTCGACAGCTCCGGCAGGCGAATGCGCTCGCCCGTCATCCCCGGTCGCTCATTGGCAAATGCCACCTCGACCTCGGCATCGCCGGCGATCGAACGCACGCAGCCGGTTATCGCCCGGCGCAACGGCTCCAGGTCCACCGGGGCACCCGGCTTCGCTTTGGAATTGTCTCCGCGACCTGCCATGATTTCAGGCTCTTCTTATGCTTCGAGCACGATGTTGGCGGCGCTTTCCTTCAGCTCGACGCCGAAGGCGCGCTGATAGTGCTCGGCGACCAGCGGCCGCTCCAGCTCATCGCACTTGTTGAGGAAGGTGACGCGGAAGGCAAAGGCGACATCGCCGAAGATTTCCGCATTTTCCGCCCAGGTGATGACCGTACGCGGGCTCATGACGGTCGACAGATCGCCGTTCATGAAGGCAGCGCGGGTGAGGTCCGCGACGCGCACCATCTTGGAGACGGTGTCGCGGCCCTTTTCGGTGCGGAAGGACTTCACCTTCGCCAGAACGATATCGACTTCGTTGTTGTGCGGCAGGTAGTTCAGCGTCGTGACGATCGACCAGCGGTCCATCTGGGCCTGGTTGATCTGCTGCGTGCCGTGATAAAGGCCGGTCGTATCGCCGAGGCCGATCGTGTTGGCGGTGGCGAACAGACGGAAGGCCGGGTGAGGACGGATGACGCGGCTCTGATCGAGCAGCGTCAGGCGGCCGGACGATTCCAGCACGCGCTGGATGACGAACATCACGTCCGGACGGCCTGCATCGTATTCGTCGAAGACGAGCGCGACATTGTGCTGGTAGGCCCAGGGCAGGATGCCGTCCTTGAATTCGGTGATCTGCAGACCGTCTTTGACGACGATCGCGTCCTTGCCGACGAGGTCGATACGGCTGACGTGGCTGTCGAGGTTGATACGCACGCAAGGCCAGTTGAGGCGGGCGGCGACCTGCTCGATATGCGAGGACTTGCCGGTGCCGTGGTAGCCCGAAATCATGACGCGTCGGTTATGGGCAAAACCGGCAAGGATGGCGAGCGTCGTGTCGCGGTCGAAAAGGTAATCCGTATCGAGGTCGGGCGTATAGGCGCTGCTTTGGCTATAGGCCGGAACTCGAATGTCGGAATCGATGCCAAAAGCCTCGCGAACCGAAACGGTGGTGTCGGGAAGCTCGGAAATATCAAGATCAATCTTGCTCATCATGTCTCCAAGGCGGGTGTCGGTCACCCGGCCGTATCATCTCAGCTCATGTCGAAACCATGACGTCGGAGCATTGATTATCGCCCGCATCCGTCTGGTCGGAACATCGGCGATACTTCTCCGGGACTGAAACGAAACCTCGACGCGGTGGCAAAGCCGCCTTCGAGCATTCTTGAACAAAGTCCCGGACAAGAAACGCCGCGTCCGGAAGGTTGACCGAGGTGCTGCCAGCCAAATGCGCACCTGCGGCAGTTGCCTGCCGCTTCAGCCGATTTGGACCATACCTGATTGAAGACCAAGAGCAAGGACGGGAATTAACAAAAACCGTTCTGCTTCAACAATTGATAGGCCTGAATAACGGCGCGGAAGCGTTCTTCCGAACCACGGTCGCCGCCATTGGCGTCCGGATGGTGCTTCTTGACCAGTTCCTTGTAGCGGCTCTTGATCTCCGGCGCCGTCGCGTTGGCGGCCAGTCCCATCGTGTCGAAGGCCTTGGTTTCCAGCGATTTCAGCTTGCGCTCCTGCGGGAAACGCGGGCCGCTGCCGCGCCCGTCGCCATCCTTCACGAAGCCAAAGGGGTCGCGAATGCGGGAATAGGAGCCCGAACGCACCTCGGAATGCAGCGGGCTGTTTTTCGCGGCCTTGTTGACACCGACGGTCCAGGTCGGCCGGTGGCCGGTGATCGCTTCCTTCTGGTAACGAGCGATCTCGCCGTCCGAGAGGCCGGAGAAATAATTGTAGCCCTTGTTGTATTCCTTGACGTGCTCGAAGCAGAACAAAAAGAATTGGCCTTCCGCATTGCGCCCGACCGGAGCGCGATGCGTGCCCTTTTTGTCGCAGCCGTCCCACTGGCAGGTGGGCGGAGCGGCCTCGGCCTCCGGCTCACGTTTGCGGCGGGTTCGAATGCGATCGAAGTATTTTGAATCAAGTCTCATGGCGCCCTAATTATGGGCTTGCGAGAGGCCCACAACAAGAATTGACAAACAGGAATGTTGCTGGCTTTGTGGGGACTTTTTCGCGAACAAGGTGCCTGCGGGAATATGGAAACGACGCTTCAATCCCGCATTGCGGAGAAACTGACGCAGGCCTTTGCGCCCGAACGTCTGGCAGTGATCAACGAAAGTCATATGCATGCCGGCCACCAGCCCGATATCACGGGAACCGGCGAGACACATATAAGGGTCCGGATCGTTTCCGCCAAGTTCGCCGGCATGACTCGTTTGGCCAGGCATCGCGCGATAACCGAGCTTTTGCAGCCGGAACTGGACGCCGGGCTGCATGCGCTTGCCGTCGAGCCCGCCGCTCCCGGCGAAGCGACGCGCTGGTAAAAGCCTATTCCGGCTTCGCCTCTTCGGTCTCGGCGGGGCGGATGCGCAGCTTGGTGATGCGGTTCTTTTCGCGCTTCATGACGATGAAGCGTTTCCCGTAAAAGGTGAAGGCCTGTCGCTCTTCGGGGATCGTCATCGATTCGTGAATGACGAGGCCGGCGATCGTCGTCGCCTCTTCGTCCGGCAAATCCCAATCGAGCGCACGGTTGAGATCGCGAATCGGCACGACGCCGTCGACGACGATCGAGCCGTCGGCCTCCTGGCGCACGCCCTGTATATCGAGATCGTGTTCGTCGGCAATGTCGCCGACGATCTCCTCCAGAATATCCTCCAGCGTCACGATGCCCTGCACCTCGCCATATTCGTCGACGACGACGGCGAAGTGTTGCTTGCGGCGCAGGAAGGCGTTGAGCTGATCCTCCAGGTTGGTGCTGTCAGGCACGAACCAGGGTTTCTGCGCGATCTTGACGATATCCAGGTTCTCAGGCTCGACGTGCCGCTCGGCGAGAGCGCGCAGCAGGTCCTTGGCATGCACGACGCCGATGATGTTGTCGATCGTGCCGCGCCAGAGCGGCATGCGCGTATAGGGGCTGTCGAGAATGGCCCGGACGACGACCTCCGGCGGATCGTCGGCATTGATCGCCCGCATCGCGGTGCGGTGGACCATGATGTCGGAAAGTTCGAGCTCACCAAGGTCGAGCACGCCGCCAAGACGGTCGCGGTCGGCCTTGACCACCGACCCCTCGCGATGCAGCAGGTCGACGGCGCCGCGCAGCTCGTCATGGGCCGACAGCATCGACACTTCCTTGGAAAGGTTGATGCCGAAGACGCCGAGGATCTGGCGGACGATGGCATTGACGAAGCTGGAGATCGGACCGACGACGATGACGAAGAGACGCACCGTGCCGGCAACGCTGAGAGCAAAGCGATCCGGCGTCGAAATCGCCCAGCTCTTCGGCAGCACTTCGGCGAAGATGACCAGGATGACGGTCATCGCCAAGGTCGCGATCGCCACGCCGGAATTGCCGAACAGGCTGAGAAACAGACTGGTGGCGATCGAGGACGACAGAATGTTGGCGAGGTTGTTGCCGATCAGCAGTGCGCCGATCAGCCGGTCGCGGCGCTCGATCAGCATCCGCACGATGCCGGCCCGCTGGTCACCGTTTGCTTCCAGCGTGTGAATGCGGCTGCGCGACGCTGCCGTCAGCGCCGTTTCCGACCCCGAGAAAAATGCCGAAAGCAGCACAAGCACGACAATCGAGACGATCTCGGGCCAATAGTCCCACAGAACTGCGAGTGTGCCTTCGACCGTCATTGCGGATGTTTTTCCCTGAGGAAGCTGAGAACTTCGGAAGCCGGAACGTCGTCGGCGACGAAGGATTGGCCGATACCGCGGGTGAGGATGAAGGTGAGCTTGCCGCTCTTGACCTTCTTGTCCTGCGCGATCGCATCCATCAGCACTTCGGTCGGCGGCAATTCGCCTGGAATGTCGCTCATCCGCGTCGGCAGGCCCACCGCCTGAAGATGCGCCTCGACGCGCTTGCCGTCATCCGGGCTTGCCAGATTGAGCCGCGCCGAGAACTCGTGCGCCAGCACCATGCCGATCGAAACGCCTTCGCCGTGTACCAGCCGCCGGCTGTCATAGGCGGTAGCCGCCTCCAGAGCGTGCCCGAATGTGTGGCCGAGATTGAGCAGCGCGCGCGGGCCGTTTTCGCGCTCATCGGCAACGACGACATCGGATTTCGCCTGGCAGCTTGCAGCAATCGCCTCAATGCGCGCCGCACCACCGGAGAACACATCCCTCCAATTGCCTTCCAGCCATGCGAAAAAGTCCGGCTTGTCGATGAGGCCGTACTTGGCGACCTCGGCATAGCCGGCGCGGAATTCGCGATCGCTCAGCGTGTTCAGCACGTCGCTGTCGGCAAGCACGAGATCGGGCTGATGGAACACGCCGACGAGGTTCTTGCCGTGATGTGTGTTGATGCCGGTCTTGCCGCCGACGGAGGAATCGACCTGCGCCAGCAGCGAGGTCGGTATCTGCACGAAACGGACGCCACGGCGCACGATGCCCGCCGCGAAACCGGCAAGATCACCGATGACGCCGCCGCCAAGCGCGATGACGGCATCGTTGCGCTCGACACGGGCGGTCAGCACGGCGTCGCAGACGGTGATCAGATGTTCGAAGCTCTTGGTCTTCTCGCCGGCCGGCAGGACGAGATTGGAGGAGTGGATACCGGCCGCCGCAAGGCTTGCCTCGAGTGCCGCGAGATAACGCGGTCCGACATTCTCGTCGGTGATGACGGCGGCCCGGCGGCCCTTAAGCCGCTTGGCGATTTCCGCGCCGGCGCGCGCAATCAGCCCTGGGCCGATCAGGATATCGTAGGCGCGCTCGCCGAGCGGGACGTGAACCAGGCGTTCGGCGGCGGAAGCGGTTGCGGCATTCATGGCACTTTACTTTCTTTGTTGCCGTCGACGATGGCGGCCAGGACTTCCTTGACCATCACGTCCTTGGCGACATCGCGCGACATGACCGTGAGATCGGCCTCGGCGTAGATCGGATAACGGACATTCATCAGGTTTTCGAGCGTCTGCTTCGGGTTTTCCGTCTTGAGCAGCGGTCGCGAGTCACGCTTGCTGACGCGGTCCCAGAGCACGTCGAGATCGGCCTTCAGCCAGACGGACAGGCCGCTGCGCTTCACGTGCCGACGGGTGCGGTCGTTGATGAAGGCGCCGCCGCCGGTGGAGACCACCCGCGGGCCGCCCTTCAGCAGCCGCTTGATCACCCGCGTCTCCAGCGAGCGGAACTCTTCTTCGCCATAGGCCGCGAAGAGTTCGGTGATCGTCATGCGCGACACGCGCTCGATCTCAATGTCGGTATCGACGAACGGAATTCCGAGTTGATTGGCAACCAGCCGGCCGATCGAGGATTTCCCCGCGCCCATCAGTCCCACAAGCACGAGATTGCGCGTGCCCAGCGCTGCGCGCGCCCTGTCTTTCAGGCTTTCGGCAAAAGTGAGGACTTGTTCGCTCATAAGCTCATTCACAATTTGTTTGCAAACGGTATCGTCAAATGCACCGGTAGCGTCAAGACGCCGCAACGTAAACATGTCTGCAATATCCTTCAGCTAACGGTTGACGGATAGTATTACAATCTATCGCCGGACCAATGACTGGGACGAGGAGAGTTTTTGAATGCCGACTCTATTTCGCTTCCTTGTCATCTGTGCGGTGATCGCCGGATCGATCTATGGAGCGATGTGGGCTCTGGTGCTCTTCGTCGAACCCCAGCCGCGCGACGTGACGATCCGCCTGCCGCCGGAGCGCGTCAATCCGCCGTCGACCGGCGCGGTAAAGCCATGAGCGACGAGATGAAGATGAAGGATCTGAGCCGCGTCCACATGGAAGCCTTCCTGGAGATGATGAGCGCCGAGCGCGGCGCGGCGGTGAACACGCTGCAATCCTACGAACGCGACCTGGACGATCTGCATTCCTTCCTCTCCGAGCGTAGCGTGCGGCTGACGGAAGCCGGCTCGACCGATCTCGGCGCCTATCTCGCCTCGCTGTCACGTCAGGGCTTCAAGCCTTCGTCACAGGCACGGCGGCTTTCGGCAATGCGGCAGTTCTACAAGTTCCTCTACGCCGAGGGCATGCGCGCCGACGACCCAACCGGCATTCTCGACGCGCCGAAAAAGGGTCGCGCCTTACCGAAGACCATGGGTGTCGACGAGGTGACGAAGCTTCTCTCGCAGGCCGAGACCGAGGCCGCGCAGGATGGCCCTGATCGGTTGCAACGCCAGCGCATGCTGGTTCTGCTCGAGCTGCTTTATGCGACGGGCATGCGCGTGAGCGAGCTTGTGTCGCTGCCGGCAAGGGTGCTCGACCAGGAGGGCCGCTTCC
>JAGWJK010001191.1 GCA_028865845.1 Rhizobiaceae bacterium | reverse complement strand
GGACTCGTGACAGATGTCGGTGACCTACCCCATTCCGGAATGATCGCCTTTCTGCTCGTCGCACCCCTGATATTTTTGGCGGGTTGCGATCTGTCTTCGAACTCGACAGGCAACAGCCGGCGCCAGCTGAAATTTTTCGCTATCGGCCTGGCAATCCTGGTGGCGGTGGTTCCCGTGTTCGGATGGCTTTCGACCCTTATTTCCGCGCGGGCATTGATGCTGGCAACAATCGTTCTGGGGTTTTTTCCGGTATCCATACTTTTGGTTCGGGCGTTCGGGCCGCCAAACAATGCATTCCTTTCCCGGTATGGCTGGCAGTGTCTCGGGGCGATCACCATTTTCGCTGCTTGCCCTCAAATCGCGATGTCGGGTGCGAGCACGCAAATTCCATTCGATGCCATGAGCATAATCCCACTCAACCTTCATGTGGTCGCCGGCGCGCTCTGGGGTATTATTTCCGCCGAAATCGGATGTCTGGCGATGCGCACCTGGCTTCGAGAGCCGCGGACAGAGAGAAGCCCGGTATCGGCTCTGCTGTTGGCATTCGTGCTGGCCTATGTGGTCGGCCAGCTTGTATTTTCTTCGGGCCTTCTTTCGACGATGGCCGCGGGCATCTTTATCGGTAGGCGTCAGACCACCGTGCTGGAAGCGCGGGCAAGGGTTCGACTGAAGGCGTTGTTTCCCTCGGTTCTTCAGTCCGTCAGCGGGGCGGCTGTCATATTCGTCTGCAGACAAATCGTTTGCTTGGCAATTCTCGAAAACTGCCACCTCGGACCTGCGTTCATTTCGGGACTGGCCGGGTTTGTCGTGCCGATCGTCGGACTGCTGTCGACTGAAACCATCGGCCGGTGGAAATATGTCGGCCATCGATACCGCGAGAGACTTGGAGCCTTGCGGGCTGTGAGGATCGAAGATCCCGGCGGCGCGGCTTGGAATCTCACTGGCACCCCGGTGGGTCTGGCTGCAGCCGGGCTTCTGCTTGTGCTGTCGATCTCTGCGCCGACTAACCTGCCCTTGATCGATCGAATTCTCTGGCTTTCGGCTGGGTCCATTCTCGCCTCAACGGCGGTTGCTGTCTGGCTGGCATACCGAACAACGCGCGTCAACGATCAGTCCGGCGGCTTCGCGGCGTCGGAGGCCAGCGCCAGAAGCATTACAATCGCCTCGGCCATCAGAGCAATCGATGAGCGCCGGATTCAAAAGGCGAATGAGAAAGATTCGGACCGAGATTACGCGTCGACGGCGGCACGCTTGATTGTTGAGTACCGGAAGCGCCTCCTGTCGACGGTCTCCGCTGATGGCGATCCGGCGGCATCCGAAGGGTGTGAAACCGAAACCTCGCTGAGACGATTGGCGGAAAAAGCCCAATACGACACGATCGCCGGTTTGCTTGCTTCGAACGCGATCGGGCCGGAATTGGCGGCGAAGCTGGCATTCGAAGTCGAAGCCTATTCTCACTCCCCTCGGGAGATAAAGATCGCCTGACGGCGTTGGCCCCCGGAAAGGATGCGGACGTCGCCGCGAGAGGGCCATCGCGGACCTCTTTGCGAAAGTCTCCTTCTCTGTCAGCGACTGGCGGACCGATCTCGCCACTGACCGGGCGATATTCCGACTATCTTCTTGAAGGCGCTGGAAAAATGCGCCTGGCTCGAAAAACCCATTTCCAGCGAGACGTCCACGATTGAGCGATCCCCCCTCAACAACATCCGCTGGGAATCTTCGACTCTACGCTTAAGGATGTATGCATGCGGCGTCAGGCCTGTAGCCGCGCGGAACTGCGCTGCAAAGTGCATGCGGCTCAACCCGGCAGCATTTGCGAGTTCAGCCAGGTAGATCGGCTTTTTCAGATGCGCCTCCACATAATCC
>JAGWJK010001190.1 GCA_028865845.1 Rhizobiaceae bacterium | reverse complement strand
CTCTTTTCCGGGCGGAGCGATGCCGCGCCTCGACGGGCCTTTGGACAATTGCGCAGGCGCCAGCGTTGAGAACAAGGGAGCCAATCTGCTCTTTGCGCAGCAACCCATTCCCGGTCGCGACGGCGACCGCTGGCTATGGACGCCGTCGGAAGGCTTCAAGAAGATCGACAGCGTGAGTTTCCAGCCGGATAGCAGCAAGGGCTGGGCGCAATTGCCGGCAAGCGGCAAGCTGCATCCCGCCACGCTGCTGTCCTACGGTGAAATCGCTCGCCAGGCCTATAGCCTGCTTGGCGCGGACAGGGCGCAATACGAGCGTAGCATCGTCGGCGCCGGAGACGGCGAATTCGACGGTGCGGCCTATGCCGGCACTGCCTGTACGCCGCACATGTGCACGGAAGAGGAGGCGTTGCTTGCGCTCGACGCTTCCGCGAAGAAGGTCTATCTCGCCTGGAAGCCGATGAACGAGAAGATCGTCGTCAGGCCGTCCGTCAAGGAATGGCCGCCCAAAGCGAGGGCCGCGCTGAAGGATTGGGCGGCTAAATGGAAATAGGCATCAGGCAACCAGCGGCGCCGCATTGGCCTTCAGCACTTTCAATGCGTCCTGCGGGGCGAGGCGCACCTGAAGGCCGCGCTGGCCACCGTTGATATAGACGAGCGGCTCGCTCATCGCCTGTGCCTCGATTGCCGTCGGCACAATCTTCTTCTGGCCGAAAGGACTGATGCCGCCGACATGATAGCCGGTCAGCCGCTCGGCATCGGCGGGCTTCATCATATTGGCGGATTTGCCGCCAAAGGCGCTCGCGAGCTTCTTCATGCTGACTTCGTGGTCTGACGGCACGACGACGCACACCGGCTTGCCATCCACCTCGGCCATCAGGGTCTTCAGCACCCGATGCGGCTCCTCGCCCAGAGCCTCGGCCGCCTGCATGCCGACACGCTCGGCATTCGGATCATAGTCATAGGTATGGACCGTGAAAGCGACCTTAGCCTGGGTCAGGACTTGCGTGGCGCGGGTTGTTTTGGACATCGGATGCTTCTGAATCGTTATCGGCTATTTTCGCGTTCGCGGTGAATGTTGTCGAGCTTTTCCAGAATCTGCAGGCCGCGCGCTTTGTCACCACCCGCTGCCCGCAACCGGAATCGTGTTTCAGCGTCGAATTCGGTCAACGCCTTCGTCGACAGCTCCTCAAACAGCTTGTTCAAGCTCGTGCCACGCGCAGCGGCAAGCGCCTTTAGTCGCTCATGCTGGTCGTTCGGAAGACGAATTGTCAGTGTGCTCATTCTCAAATAATCCTTTGGGTAAGGAATTCACCTGCCGTGCAGATCTTCAGTTGCGGGAACAATAGCTCAGCGCGAGCGAAGTCTCTTTTGTTCGCCGTTATCAAAGCCATCGCTCCTCCGCCGATGGCCAATTCGACTAAATGATTGTCGGCCTCATCTCGAAGGTTCGGACGCCAGAGATAATAGATCGGAGTCCATAAGCAACTTGAGAGAAACGCGTCTAACAATGCGTTTCGATCTTCCTTGGACGAGATACCATCGTGGAAAAGACCATCCCTTCCGCAGACATCTTCATATTCGGCGAATAGGGCGTTGCCGATCAGCGGAATCAACGCACCTTCAAGGCATAAGCGAATCACATGCCGAGGCGCACCGTCTGCATTCATAATCGCAGACACGAAAATATTGGTGTCGACAACGACCTTCATTCAACTTTGATAGCATATATGCTATCAAAGTTGAAGTTCAATCTTTCATTTTGTGTCAGGCCTCGAACGTTTCAGCATAGATCTCCGGCTTGAAGCCGATCAGCAGTTTGCCGTCCGCTTCCAGCACCGGGCGCTTGATCATCGAGGGTTGGGCAAGCA
>JAGWJK010001189.1 GCA_028865845.1 Rhizobiaceae bacterium | reverse complement strand
GGAAATGGATATTTGGCAATTCGCGAACAAAATGAAGGAGTTCACTTAGCCGAAACCGAGCATCGCGGCGATTATTCGTCGTCCGGGTACTCCGCCTTGGTTTCGTCCTCGGTCACGGGAATGGCGTAGGAACCGGTCAGCCAGCGCGACAGATCGAGCGAGCGGCAGCGATCCGAGCAGAAGGGATAGTGCTCGCGCACCGACGGCCTGCCGCATTCGGCACACGGCCTTGTCTTGCGCAACGGTTCGATTTTAGAGCCGACCTTGATCTTATCAACGTCCGCCATGACGATCACCCTTCCTGCCACTCGGCGTAAACGTCGAAACCCTCCCCCGCCAGGAGCAGTGTGGTTTCGTAAAGTGGCAATCCAACGACATTGGTGTAGGAGCCGACCAGCTTTTGCACGAAGGAGCCGGCAAGACCCTGGATGCCATAAGCGCCAGCCTTGCCCCGCCACTGTCCGGAGGCAAGGTACATGTCGATGTCCTTGCCGGACAAACGCTTGAAGCGAACCTTGGTCTCGACCACCTTCTGCCGCAGCTTCCGGTCCGGCGTGATCAGGCAGATGCCGGTATATACGGTATGGCTGCGGCCGGAGAGCAGATGCAGCGCAGACGACGCCTCATCGACATACTCCGCCTTCGGCAGAATGCGGCGGCCGACGGCAACGACAGTGTCTGCCGCGAGAATGAAGCTGCCCTGCCAGGCGACATCACCCTTGACAGACGCAAAGGCCGCCTCGCCCTTTTCGGCGGAAAGCCTGCGCGCCAGCGATCGGGGATGTTCCGACTTCTTGGCGCTCTCGTCGATGTCCATCGGCATCAGGCGTGCAGGTTCGATACCCGCCTGATGCAGCAGATCGACACGGCGCGGCGATCCGGAGGCCAGTATCAGCTTGTGTTTCAGCGCCATAAAACCTCGACCGGAACGGGCGGAAGACGGAAGGTCGGCTCGAAGGCGAGCGGCGGCCTACTTGAAACGATAGGTGATGCGGCCCTTCGTCAGGTCGTATGGCGTCATTTCCACGAGCACCTTGTCACCGGCGAGAACGCGGATGCGGTTCTTGCGCATGCGGCCGGCGGTGTGAGCAATGATCTCGTGCTCGTTTTCCAGCTTGACGCGGAAGGTCGCATTCGGCAGCAATTCGGTGACGACACCGGGAAATTCAAGGACTTCTTCTTTCGGCATTAAAGCTTCTTTTCCTGTGGGGTTGGTGCCGGCGCCCCTCATGAAAAGCGAGGCCGCCGGAAATTTGGGCGGAAACTACACAATCATCGCGGTTTTGTGAACCTCGTTGCGCAGGCTTTCTGCATTTGTTTCGCGCAAGCCCCTAAAGAGAGCCGCGATGTTCGACCAACCGGTGCTCGATGAGGTCGAGAAGATAGTCCCTCACCTCCCGGTAGGCATTCAAAATCTGTTCGCGCGTGCCGCCTGCCGCGGAAGGATCCATGGTCGGCCAGTAGATCACGTCGACGGCGTTGGCGCGCGTCAGCTCGAGCGCCGCATGGTGCGCTTCCGGCGACAGCGTTATGATGACGTCGAAGAAGTCGTCCTCCAGCTCCTCCAGCGTCTGCGGCTGTCGCCGGCCAAGCGAAAGGCCGATCTCGTCCAGCACGACATCCACGAACGGATTGCGTTCGCCGGCCCGGACGCCGGCCGAGGCAACATAGGTTCCCTGCGGCAGCATGCCCCGCGCAATCGCCTCGGCCATCGGCGAGCGGATGGTGTTCAGGCCACACATGAAGAGGATGGCGCCTGGCGCCTTTCCATTGTGTTCGATGGCCTTCGGCTCTTCCATGGACCTCACCCGCGCCAGTAAAGCACGCAAACGAGGGTGAAAAGCCGCCTCGCGGTATCGAAATCGACC
>JAGWJK010001188.1 GCA_028865845.1 Rhizobiaceae bacterium | reverse complement strand
TAGCAGCACCAGCTTTCTTCCAACAGAATCAATGGTGGCTTGCTCCACGCCGTTCGCACTAGGCTGCGGAAGACATGTGCAGTTGCGAAGAGGATATTCGTGATGCGCGATCTTTGCGGATTTCAAGCTGTCCTTTTACCTTGCTATCCCCCCAATTAGGTCTAGAGTGACTTTGTTGCTACTTAGTTCGGCAATATCCGCGAGAGTTTGGCGCGCAGCTGCCATCATCTTTCGTCATGCTCATTTCGCCTCATGCTGAAATGATCGCCAATCAAGCTTGCGCCGCCGCAAGTCAATCTCGTTGAGACTGTTGCAATATTCGATTGCAGGGCGCGCGCTCACTCAAACTGTTTATCAGGCTACGGCGTCGCCGTCCGGCCAATGAAAACGGCATATACTGCCGATACTCAATTCCAGTTGCATTTACTGCTTGGCCGGCGCTGCGCGCCATCCGAGCCTCACAGGCGTGATCATCGCGTGCGCGATATTTCCGGATACCCGCTGCAATCCGCGTCAAATCAAAAACAACAATAAGGAGCAGTCAGATGAAGCCACTTCATTTTTTCTTCAGTGGACGACAATTGGCGATGTTTTTCATCGAAACATCGGTGCTGACGGCCGGCCTTGCCGTCGTCCTCATCGTTGGCCTTCCGATGCTTCGTTGAAAAGGACGCAAAACATGACGAGACAGGAACAAATACAGACACACACCCCGGAAAAGAAGTTCATCTGCCGATTGAGCGAAAAAAGGGATACGGTATTTCGGGAGATCACCACCGGCGATGTCGACAAACGGCAGGAAAGAGCCGCGCTGCTTAAAGCTCTCAGGATAGAGCGAGAACGGCCGACGCGCGCGCAGCGCACGCATTGAATTGGTACGGGCGGCAAAGTTTGCTGCTCGTATAAGGGAGGGTGGCGCGGCCGATATGGCGGCGCCCACATTGATAAATTTCGGCGCTCACACCATGTGAGCGTCTTTTTTGTATCACTTGTTGTCTCATGCGATGCGTCAATCCAGGCGAATCAAACCTTCTCCGTCTTCTTAACCTTCACCTTCTCCGCCGGCGCATCCGGCGTCGGCGCCAGTAGCTTTCTGAGCGTCGCGATCTTGTCCTTTACCAGGGGGCGGAAGCGGGTGGCGCGGTAGGGCATGTCGGCGGCGCCATAGCCTTCGGGGCCGTCGTCGTTGCCGCGATGGATTTCTTCGAGTTTTACGCCGATGAAGGTGCCGTCGACATAATGCGTGTATTCGCCGACCCAGCGGATCGTGTAGATCGTGCCCTTGCGGATCAGCTGGTCGATGCTGACATGCTTGAATTTGTCGTCGATGCAGACGACCTTCTGGCCCACATGGAAATCGTAGCTCACACCATCCTCCTGCGCGATGACACCGCCATCGCCTTACCGCAAGGATGTAAACAATATCCGCATCGGCAGGCCCGGGCAAATGCGGCGCGCAGAACCTGCCGCTGACCGACGGCCGACGTTGCGGGCCGAAGATAGGCGCTCGGTCGAAGCAATGCCGTTGACAAGCCGGGGCGAAGGCCTGAGATTGCGCGCCACCCAAACGGCCGGCACGACCCATCGCTTTTGCCGCCATCCGCCGCTTTTGATGCCCGCTGAAGGCTAAAGTCCGATCATGCCTACCCTTCGCCTTCTTGCCGACGACCTTACCGGCGCCCTCGACACCTCAGTGGAATTCGTCGGCATCTGCGGGCCGATCGACGTGCAGCGCGGCGATGCGCTGCCGGGCGCGCTGCCTGACAGCCTTGCGATCGACAGCAGCACGCGCGAGAAATCCGCAGCCGAAGCTGCAGCCATCGTCGCCGGGCTTTCGCCGCTGCTGCGCGGCGCCGATGTTGCCTTCA
>JAGWJK010001187.1 GCA_028865845.1 Rhizobiaceae bacterium | reverse complement strand
TTGGTCAAACCGGTCGCCAGGCCGGCCATGACCTGGCCGCGCTTTACTCCCTGAATACCGGCGCGAATGATCTCGCAGAAATATGCCGACTCGAACATGATGAAGCCGATCACCGCGGAGTAGAAGCCGCCCACCGGATGTCCGACGAAGATCGGCACCAGAAAATAAAACCAGAAGATCAGCAGGACCAGCGGCAGAGACCGCAGCAGGTCGACATAGATGGCCGCCAAGACGGAAAGAATTCTCGACCTGGACAAACGCATGATGGCCAGAAGAATGCCGCCGACCAATCCACCGGCAGTGCCGACCAGCGTCAATAGCAACGTGACCTGCATCCCGTCCCAGAGAATAGGCAATGCCTGGACGATCTCGCCGAAATCGAAATTTCCCATCAGCGTGCCTCCGCCGCAAGTGTTCCCTGCAGTCTGGCCAGGCTCTCCACCCGACGCATGAACGTCACCACCACAAAGCTGATGAGGATATAAATCGCGCTCGCGGCAGCGAAGGACTCAAGCGAATGATAGGTGTATTCGCTCACCTGCCGTGTCCGTGCCGTCAATTCCAACACGCCGATGGTGAGCGCCAAGGATGAATTCTTGAACACGTTCAGGAATTCGCTCGTCATCGCCGGTATGGTCGTTCTGAACGCAATCGGAAGCAGAATGAAACGGTAGACCTGTATCCGTGTCAAACCGGTTGCAAGTCCTGCATTCATCTGTCCGCGGCCTGCGGCATTGATGCCGGCTTTCACCTGTTCTGCCACCCGGCATGCCGTGTAAAGGCCGAGGCTGACGACGGAAACCCAAAACTCCGCATGGGGAAGACCTCGCTTCAGCCATATGCCGATCGGGGTCGGCACCACCTCGGGCAGCACGAAATAGAAGAGAAATATCTGCACCAGCAACGGTATGTTGCGAAACAGCTCAACATAAGAAGCTGCAAAGGCGCGCATCGGCCTGTTCTCGACCGTGCGCATGACCCCGATGACGGAGCCAAGCGCAAGGGCGATGAGCCAGCTTACCACCGATACCAGCAGCGTGAGCAACAGCCCCGAAAGAAGCCAGCCCCGATAAGGGTCGGTGACCACCACCGACCAGTCCCAATCATACCGCACAGATATGAATCCCTTTCAGTCCGCGTTCCGGCCCTTGCTTCCATCAATCCGGAATTGCTTCCATCGCGAACAGGACTTTCAGATTGTTGCTGAGCGGCATGCCGATCGGATCCATCCACTTCTTGTAGATCGTCTCGATTTCACCGCTGCGGAAAAGGTTGGCAAGAACCTGGTTGGCCACCCGCCGGAAAGCTGAATCGTCGCGTCTGACGACGATTGCATAAGGGTCGAATGACAGAAGGCGGCCCGTGACCTCATAGTCGGCAGGGTTCTTCGCCTTGGCGATGAGACCATATTCGACCACTTCATCAGTCATATGTGCGTCGGTGCGACCGGATTCGAGCGCTGCCCAGGCCTGCGGCTGGTCTTTGGTCGGCAGGATGGTGATGCCGAGGTTAAGCTTTTCGTTCAGCTCGTTGAGCACTTTTTCGTTGGTCGTGCCCTGGTTCGCCGAAACGACTTTGCCCTTCAGATCCTCGATTTCCTTGATCCCCGAGCCCTTTTTAACGAGCAGGCGGTTGCCGGTTACAAACATGGTGTTGAGAAAATCGACTTCGCGCTGACGGGTGAAATTGTTGGTCGTCGTCGCGCAAACCATATCGACGGTACCGTTGACGAGCAGCGGCGTACGCGTCTGGCCGTTGACCGCCTGATACTTGATCGTCAGATTGTCCATCTTCAGTTCTTGCTTGACGCCTTCCGCGATACGGTTGCAAAGGTCGATCGAGTAACCCTGCGGCTTCCCGTCGGCATCAA
>JAGWJK010000117.1 GCA_028865845.1 Rhizobiaceae bacterium | reverse complement strand
CTACGATCCGGTTCTGTTGACCGGCGTCAACTACATCAACCATTTCTCGATCTATCGCCGCGCCAGACTGCAGGAGATCGGCTACCTGCGCATGGGATATGATGGCTCGCAGGATTATGACCTGCTGCTGCGTTATCTGCAGGACCTACCGGCCGAAACGGTGTTGCATCTTCCTTACCCAGCCTATTGGTGGCGCCGCAACGGCCGCACCTATTCGCGTAAATTCATGGATGCTGCGACCACCAATGCGCGACGGGCGCTGACTGAGCGATTCGAGCGTCAAAAACAGCCCGTGAGCATAGAGCCGGCGCTGACCAAGACGTTGCATCGCGTGTCGTTCGAACGCCCTGCGGATTCCTGGCCGAAGATCTCCATCGTGATCCCGAGCAAGAACAGCCTCGATCTGATTTCCCGCGTCTTGAGCGATATCTTCGAGAGGACGGATTATCCGAATTTCGAAGTGCTGGTCATCGACAACGGTTCTTCCGACCAAGCGGTGCTTGATCTCTACGACAGTTATCGCGCGCGTCATCAGAATTTTTCGGCCACCATCACGCCCGAAGCGTTCAACTTCTCCCGCTCGGTCAATCGTGGCCTGAGCGCTGCGAAGGGCGATCATCATCTCATTCTCAACAACGACGTCGAAGTCATCGAGCCCGGCTGGCTGAAAGAAATGGTCTCCTGCCTCGAATTCACGGGTACGGGCATTGTCGGTGCAAAGCTGCTTTATCCGAATGACAAGGTCCAACATGCCGGTGTCATCGTTGGATTTGGCGGACTGGCGGGTCACTGGTATCTGAACAAGCCCAGCGAGTTCGGCGGCCCGATGAACAGGCTGCATGTCCGCAACTCCATGACATGCGTGACGGGTGCGGTAATGCTGATTTCTGGCGCATGTGCCGAGGCTATCGGCCTGTTCGACGAGGACAATTTCGCCGTCGCTTACAACGATGTCGACTATTGCGTGCGCGCCCACAAAGCCGGTTTCCGCATCATATGGACACCGTTCGCCTGCCTCTATCACCACGAATCCGTGTCGCGAGGATCGGACAAATCAGGGGAACGGAAGAAGCGGTTCGAACAGGAGAAGGACAATCTGCGCAGGATTCATGCGACGCTCAATTTCGAGGACCGCGCCATCAATCCGGCCTACAGCCGCGACAAATCCGATCCGAGGATTGTCATCCCCACGAAATTGCACGATGCCGTGTACTGACGCGAACGGCTGATACAAGCTGACAGTGACCGAAGACCGGTTACCTACGGGTCAGAATGTCTCTTCGGCCAGAACGCGAATAAGGTATCTGCCGTAATCGCCCTTGGCCAAAGGCTGGATGAGCTGCTCCAGTTCCGCTGCGCTGAGCCAGCCCTGGCGGAACGCGATTTCCTCCGGGCATGCGACCTTGACCGCCTGCCTGCGCTCCAGCGTGGCGACGAACTCCGCAGCGTTCAGGAGGCTGTCCGGCGTTCCCGTGTCGAACCAGGCATAGCCACGTCCGAGAATTTGAACATCGAGTTTGCCGCGCTCCAGATAGGCCTTGTTGACATCGGTAATCTCAAGCTCGCCTCTCGGGGACGGTTTCAGGTTTGCCGCTATGTCGACGACATCGGCATCATAGAAATAAAGGCCGGTCACCGCGTAGCTGGATTTTGGTTCTTTCGGTTTCTCTTCGATCGAGATCGCTTTCATGCTTCGATCGAATTCGACGACGCCATAACGCTCGGGATCGCTGACGTGATAGGCAAAGACCGCAGCGCCGTCCAGATTGCCGACGGCACGTTCGAACGTCTCGGTGATACCGTGGCCGTAGAAGATATTGTCGCCAAGGATCAGACAGGACGGACTGTCACCGACAAAGTCGGCGCCGATGATATAGCTCTGCGCCAGACCGCCGGGATGCGGCTGTTCGGCATAGCTGAGCTTGATCCCCCACTGTGAACCATCACCCAGGAGATTGCGGAAGTTCGGCAGGTCCCGCGGCGTCGAAATGATCAGAATATCGCGAATGCCCGCCAGCATCAGCGTCGAAAGCGGATAGTAGATCATCGGCTTGTCGTAGACTGGCATGAGCTGCTTCGACAGCACCAGCGTCATGGGATGAAGCCTGGTACCACTGCCACCAGCCAGAATAATGCCCTTCATGATCGAAAACCCTCAGATGCTCTAGATTTCTTCAAGAAACTCACTGCCCGCAACGCGTCACGATCGCAGCCGTCGATTGCCGCCATTCCGGCAGGTGAACACCATGTGCCTGCTCGAGTTTGCGGCAATCCAGCCTTGAATTGGCAGGACGCTTCGCCGGCGTCGGATATTGACTGGACGGGATCGGATCGACCGCCGCGAACGCGCCGCCAGCCGCACGTGAACACGCGAAAATCTCAGCCGCAAAATCCGCCCAGCTCGCCTCACCGGCAGCCGTCATGTGAAAAACGCCGCGCAACGCCGGATCCGGATCTGCGAGCAGATTGCGGCCGACAGCCAGGATACCGTCGGCGATATCGAGTGCCGACGTCGGATTGCCGATCTGGTCGTTGACGACGCTGATACGATCGCGCCCCTCGGCCAGGCGCAGCATCGTCTTCAGGAAGTTGCGGCCAAACGGGCTATAGACCCAGGCGGTACGCAGAATGGCAAAGTCCGAAGTCTCCGCGGCAACGGCCATCTCGCCGGCAAGCTTGGAGCGGCCATAGGCTCCGATCGGGGCAACCGGATCGGTCTCGACATAGGCGGACGATTTTGCACCATCGAACACATAGTCGGTGGAGATATGGATCAGCGGAACCGCCAGCTTCGATGCCGCCTTCGCGATTTCTCCGGCAGCCGTGCCGTTGACGGTCATTGCCGCCTGCTCATCCGTCTCGGCCTGATCGACAGCGGTGTAGGCGGCGGCAGAGACAATGATATCGGGCCGAAGCGCTTCCAGAGCGACAGCGATGCCTTCGGGCTGCGATAGATCGAGATCAGGCCGCCCGATCGTGACGATATCGAATTCGCTGCCGGCGCTGCGCTCGATCAAAGAGTGGACGACCTGCCCTTCCCGTCCGGTGACGAGCATTTTCCTGCGAGCAGCGACCATCATATCGCGACAGCCTGCTTCTGGGGTTCCAGGAGGCCGAGGCGTTTGCCGTCATAGCCCTGCTGCAAGGGTTGCCACCACCATTCGTTCTCCAGATACCAACGAACGGTCTTGTCGATGCCGCTGTCGAAACTCTCCTGCGCCTTCCAGCCGAGCTCCGTTTCCAGCTTCGTGGCGTCGATGGCGTAGCGAGCATCATGGCCCGGGCGATCGGTGACATAGGTGATCAGCCGTTCATGCGATCCGGCCTGTGGGCGATAGCGGTCCATCAGCTCGCAGATGCGCCTGACGACATCGATGTTGCGCTGCTCGTTGCGGCCGCCGACATTGTAGGTCTCCCCGATCCGTCCGCGCTCGGCGATCAGATCGAGGGCGCGGGCATGATCCTCGACATAAAGCCAGTCGCGAATATTGGCGCCGTTGCCGTAGACCGGCAGCGGCTTGCCCTTGAGCGCATTGAGGATCATCAGCGGAATGAGCTTTTCCGGGAAATGATAGGGGCCGTAATTGTTCGAGCAATTGGAAACCACCACCGGCAGCCCGTAGGTGCGGGCCCACGACTTGGCCAGATGGTCGGAGGCGGCCTTCGATGCGGAATAGGGAGAGCTTGGATCGTATGGCGTCTCTTCCGTGAACAAGCCTTCGTCGCCGAGAGAACCATAGACTTCATCGGTCGAGACATGAAGGAAACGAAACGCATCCTTCTGCGTCTGCGGTAGGCCCTGCCAGTAATGCCGAGCGCATTCCAGCATGTTGAAGGTGCCCATCACATTGGTCTGCACGAAATCGCGTGCGCCGGTGATGGAGCGATCGACATGGCTTTCCGCGGCAAGATGCATGACGCGATCCGGACGAAAACTGGCGAACGCATCGCCAAGGACCGCGTGATCGCCGATATCGGCCTGCAGGAAACGATAGCCGGGGCGATTGTCGATGGCCTTCAGCGACGTCAGCGTTCCGGCATAGGTCAGCTTGTCGACATTCAGGACCTCGTAACCCTTGTCCAGAACCAGATGGCGAACCACCGCCGAGCCGATGAAACCGGCTCCGCCCGTAACGAGAATGCGCATAAAACAGTCTGCCTCCGCTATCGATGTCAGCTCTGCGATTTGGCCGTCTGCCCGCAGCCGGCAAGAAATCTCAAATCCGGGTGTTTAAAAAATTGCAGGCAGTTCCGCCAGTCTCGGCTGAACCTTGTCCTTGTCGGACAGAACGGCTTTCCCGGCCGATACCGGCCATGAAATGCCAAGGGCGGGATCGTTCCACAAAAGACCGCGGTCGTGCTCGCGGCTATAGTAGTCGGTCACCTTATAGTTGATCTCGGTGTCCGGCGCGAGCGTGCAGAAGGCGTGTGCGAAGCCCGGCGGCACCCAAAGCTGGCAGCCATTCTCCGCCGTCAGTTCCGCAACCACGTGCTGCCCGAAGGTGGGCGAGCCGTGCCGGATATCGACGGCGACATCGAGCAATGCACCGGCGACACAGCGCACCAGTTTGCCCTGGGCTTTCGGGGCAAGCTGGAAATGCAATCCACGCACCGTTCCGACCTCGGCCGAAAGCGACTGATTGTCCTGAACGAAATCGAACGAACCGACATTGTCCCGGAACAGATCATGGCGAAACACTTCCATGAAATATCCCCTGTTATCACCATGCTTCTTCGGCGTAATCAAAACGACATCGGGGATCGCAAGCTTCTCGAAATTCATCTTTGGCCTCGGCAGAACTCTTGGAGTTTCGTAACGGCAATAAACTGGATGTGTAAAGAGCACATGCCGAAGATTTCGTTGGACTATAAAGGCGCGTCAGGAAGAAGTATTTCAGGATATAAATCGGATATCGCTGAAAGAGATGGGCGGCTCCACCGTTTTCCTATCCGCGATACTCTTCTTCGGTCACATATTCCATCCAGTCGGCCGCCTTGCCATCCAGCATTTCCTGAATGGCAATATGCGTGAGCGCCGAATCCGGCGCGGCGCCGTGCCAATGTTTTTCTCCCGGCGCAAACCACAGAACGTCGCCGGCGCTGATTTCCCGGATAGGTCCGCCCCAACTCTGGGCCAAGCCTTTACCCGCAGTCACCACCAGGGTTTGACCGAGGGGATGCGTGTGCCAGGCAGTGCGGCCGCCAGGTTCGAACGTGACATTCACCACCTGGATGCGTGCTGGCTGCGATGCCTGCATCAGCGGTTCCTGCAGCACGTCGCCGGTAAAATATTCGGGCGGCGCCTTCATCGAAGGTCGCGACCCCTTCGCTTTGATTTCCATGGCATTTTCCTCCTTCGAGCGATATGGCGGCGGCTCGGGATCGCGCCGCAATCGGTTCGTTTTCGGTCGGCAGACTATTCCATCGGGCGATATCATCCAAGCTGCAAGACGGAGTCCTGAAACAGAATTCACCCGCTGCGACCTGCCTCAGAGTTCGATCAGATCCATATCCCTGCCGATCTCACGTTTGGCAATCTCGACGACGCTCATCTCATGAGTGAACAGGATCGTTTGAAAATGCCGCGACGTTCCGGTCAATGCCTTCAGACCGGCGCTCACACGGTCGTCGTCGAAGGTCTGGAAGATATCGTCGACGATCAGTGGCGCCGGCTCGTTGCGGGTCGAATAGTCCTCGAGAAATGCAAGCCGCAGCGCGAGATAGAGCTGGTCGCCCGTGCCTTCGCTCAGACCATCGAGCGGGATGCGTTCGCCGTTTGCGCGCTCCGCCACAAGCTGTAGCGTGTCCCTTTCGTCGTGAACCTCGACGAGACGCACGTAGCGACCGCCCGTCAGCAGGGAAAGGTGCTCGGCAGCTCGCGCAATCACGGGATCGGCCTGTTGATCGCGATAGGCTTCCATCGTGCTGGCCAGCATATGAGCTGCGAGCTTCAGAACCACCCATTGGCGGGCGAGATCCTTTGCCTCCTGCTCGGCTGCGAGCTTTTCGAAGACGGCATATTCGGCGCTGACTCCGGTTTCGAGCGCGCGGCGCTGACGCTGATTTTCCGCAAGGGCCGCGCTGAGTTCGCCATGGGCGGTAAATTGCCTGGCATCCTCGGCGGCAAGCCGCTCGATCTCCAGTTCGGCGGTGACGCGCTCGAAACCGGCAAGTTGGCCGCGCGTTTCGTCTTCGCTGTCGCCGTCGGCTTGCTGGCGGTAACGCTCGCGGCTCTCGGTCAGCCGCGCAGCCAGTCTGGCTCGCTCGCGAAGGCGTGACAGAAGCTCCAACAGGTCGGTATCTTCGGGAAGGTCCCCCGTCAAATCCTCGAGATCGGCCAGGACCGTCGCCAGCACCTCGGCGCTGCGGGTCGCGCGCGCTTCCGCCCGCTGACGCTCCTCTTCCAACCCGTCACGCTTCTTCAACTCACCCCGCATGGCGCCGAGGCGCGCATGCAATGCTTCGGCGGCGCGATCCGGAGACAGGTGGTCGAGTTCATAGCCGGCCGTTGCCGAAAGCGTAGCCAGCCGACGTTCGAAATCTGCCATATCGCGGCGCATACCGTTGACCCGGCGCAGACGATTTTCTCGCTCCGCCAGCACATCCGGTAACTCGCTCCATGCCTTCAAGGCGGCCGTTGCCATGTCCAGCGTCGCATCGGTAGGCAGGCCGAGAAGCTGCAGTGCTTTGGCAAATTCGCCCTGCCAACTGTCCCGGCGTTGTGCGATCTCCTGTTCGTGCTCGGCAAGATGCGCAAGCCGATCCCTCGCGGCAACGATCTCACCCTCGCGCGTGCGGCTCTCAATCCAGCGCTCGGACAACAGGCGAAGATGTTTCCTCAGGCCTTCCGCCATCGCGACCGGCGGTAACCGGCTTCCTTCGAACCGCACGGCCTCGACGATAGCCTTGAGTGCCGGCAGCACGCGCGCTTCCGCCATCGCGGCTTCGCTGCGCTGGTCTCGCAGCCCATTGAGTGCGCGGCGTTCACGCGCCAATGTTTCGATGGCGCGACGCCACTCCAGCATGGCGGCCGGATCGAGCGGGGAAATGCCGCTTGCCTCGAACAATGCCGCGAAAGCCGCGCGCGCCTTGGCCAGCGCATCCTCGTGTTGCCGCAGCCGCGATACCGCAGTCTCCCGCTCCTTCAGCACGCGGGATTGGCGCAGGAGGTTATCGGCGTATCGGGAAACCCGATCGGCATCGTTCAGCGCCGCGTCGGCCAGCAGATCGGCATCAGTGATGGTCGCGGAAAAGGCAGCGACGGATTTTTCATCGAGGGCCTGGCTTTTATCCATCAAACCAAGACGGATCGCTCGCCATTGCGTATCGCGAGCGGCGCGAGCCTCCGCGATCTGCTCGCGGGTGACGATTGGGCCGCTCCGTTCCGCTTCCCGCAAAATCTGCTCGATCTCGGCCAGTTGCTCGTCCTGCACGCCCACCCGGTCCGCTGATTCGCGCACGTGGCTCAACGCACGATCGATCGTCTCGCGATGCGCCGTTATTTCAACGCCATCCGGCAGCGGCACGGCGAATAGCGCCTCTATATCCGCAACGGATGGCCGCAGACGACGGGCGGCCTCGCGAAGCTCCGATTCGGTGCGATTGATCTGCGTTTCCAGAGCGTCCAACTGGGCTATGGACGAAAGCTCTACGGCCATTGCCTCCAGTTGATCGATATGGGGTCGAGGATCGATCAGGCGTCCGCCGGAACTCTCCTTCTCCAAGGCCGCCAGCTGTCTGCGCTCGCCGCCGGCCTGATCGGCAATTCCCTGCGCTTTCAACGACAGCCGCCGGCCTTCTTCTATCAGTTCGGACAGACGGGCACGATCGGCGTCGCTCGGCTGTCTTGCCTCAAGGCCTGTGACATCGGCAACGCCGAGCCGGCGCCCGAGCTTGGTCAGTTCGGTTTCGTAGCTGCCAAGCTCGATATCGACGCGAGGCAGGTCGTTGCGCTGGCTGCGGTAGTTGCCGCTATCGGCAAAGAGCTGCGTGATGTCGTTAGCGATCTCCAGCAGGGTTTCGTCGATATGGATCTGCGACAGCTCATCGCCGGCATTGGCGACCAGTTGCCGGGCACGGCGCAATTCGTCTTCGGCGTTGCGCTTTTCCGTCAGGCGCTGCTCCAGCCTGTTGGCAAAATCGGTCGGCAACGACGCGAGATCGTCAAGGCCGGCAAGTGCCGTCTCCTCGCCATCGATCTCGGCTAGAAGTGGCTGCAAGGTCTTCAATCTCTGCAGGCGATCGAGCGCCCGCTTTGTTTCTTGACGCTCCTTTTGCAGGCGGTCGAGCTCGGCTTGGAGCTCTGTGGCCTCTGCCACTAGCTTTTTCCAATCGCCGGACTTCAGCTCGGTTTCGCGTTCGGCCTTGCGCGCCTCTTCGTGCCGATCCAGTGCCTGATAGAAACCGCGATCCTTCGATCGCCGCTGCGCATAGATGCCGTCGGCCTCGCCCTCCAACGATTGCCGCAGGCGGGAAAGGCCGGTGAGACCCGAGGCTGCGGAAAACAACAGGCTGCCGATCTCGCCGCCGCTGCGCAGCATTGCCGTTGCGCCCTGGCGCAGTCTCAGCGAATCCAGCCCGAAGGCGCGCTCGAAAACATCTCGACTGAGATTGCCAAGAAACGGCGCCAAAGCGTCCTCGGCAAGCGCCGTCTCCTTGTCATCGGGCACAAGCAGAGTGTTCTTGCGCCCGCGCCGGCGGCGGAACGAAAGCGTCGCGCCATCGCGGGTGGTGATCTGCGCTCCGACGCGCAGGCTTGCCGCGTCGTGAAGGAAGCTTTGTTCGGCCGCGACCGGAAAGCCGAACAGCAGATCGGAAATCGCACTCAGCGCGGAGGACTTTCCGGCTTCATTCGGCCCGTAGACGATGTGCAGCTTGGCGTCGGCTCGGAAATCGAGCGTGCGGTCTGTGAGCGCGCCGTAGCGGAGGATATCGAGGCGATTGAAGCGCATGGTTCAGGCCGCCCCTCGCCCACGCGCCAGCAGCAACTGCCGTGCCTCTTCAATCAGTACCGACGCTGTGTCGTCGAGCGGCAAGGTGCCGGCGCCGAGACCGCCCGGCAGGCGCACCGCGATCTCGCCGATCAGCTTTTCCGCCTGGTCGACGATCCCGGTGTCAGTCATA
>JAGWJK010000116.1 GCA_028865845.1 Rhizobiaceae bacterium | reverse complement strand
CGGCGAGGCCGACGCCGAGACCGGCGATCAGCATCTGCGCATAGGTGTGGGCGTAGGAAAGCAGGAAGGTCGCCAAAGCGGCAGCGAGCATGGTGAGTGTGTAGACGAGACGGCCGCCATAGCGACCAGTCCAGATCCCAAGGACGATGCGGACGAGCGAACCACTCAGCACGGGAGTGCCGACCAGCAATCCGAACTCGGCCTCGCTGAGGCCGAGATCCTGTTTGATGCGGATGCCGATGATCGCAAAGATCGTCCAGACGGCAAAACAGAGGGTGAAGGCGACCGTGGAAATCCAGAGCGCCTTGGCGGCTTCGCCGGCGGATGTGGATTGCGTTTTCTCGATGACAGACATGGCTTCTCCGAGGCCCGACAAGGTCGTGCCGATCCATCGTTGTGGTTGAAAACAAAAAGCCGCTGCACAGGATACGCAGACACCGGAGGTGCGCGCGGTAAACCTGGTCAGCGGCTTTGCTTGAGGCGCCCGTCGTTGGACGCGGAATTCGTGGCCCGAAGGCCTAACGATTATAGAAGCAAGAGACGTGCCAATTACGAAAAGAGGCGATTTCGACGCAATCTAGAGAGATTTTGCGACAGACATGCAATGCGATGCCGCAAAAGCGGCCGCGCTCGGCGTCAAAAATTGTGCACTGCTTACAAACTAGGCTTTCGACTATGCCTGCATTTGCGTCGCGATATAGTCCTCGACGCGGTCGGGATCGAAGAGGTTACCGTCGAAAAAGCCGTCCGGCCCCAGCGTCAATGCGCCGCTCGAACCGACAGGGGTTTCGACCTCAAGCGCTCCCTCGACTTTGGCGCTTGCCGAGGGCATGGCGATCCCAAGCGATTTCAGCGCTTCGCGGTAGATGTCGGGACGGTAGGTGTTGCCGGCGACCTTCTGGTGCGCGTCGCTGTGTGCGACCTGCTGCCAGCGCACCATCTGGGTATAGAACCAGAGCGCGTGGCTCTTCCAGGGGAAGGTCGCGGCCTTCGCGTTCGGAACGAAGAAATCCTTGACTGTCCGCGTCTCGCCCCCGCCGGTCGGCAGCACGCCGGAAAGCGCTGGCAGCAGCAATTCGGCCGGCCGATCGATATAGGCCGGTGCGGCGAGCAAGGTCGCGAGTTCCTGGCGATTGGCCAGGTCGGCGCACCATAGTGAGGCCTTGTAAAGTGAGCGCAGAAGCGCCGCCAATGCCTCCGGGTGCGCATCACCCCAGCGCCCATTCACGCCAAGCACTTTTTCCGGGCTCGATTTCCAGATCTCTGCCTTGACGGTCGCCAGGTGCGCGCCGCGTTTCAATGTGCCGAAGCTGTTCCATGGCTCGCCGGCGCAATAGCCGTCGATAACGCCCTCCTGCAGCGCATCGCCCATGTCCGGCGGCGGCAGAACAAGAATCTCGATCTTGTGATCGGGATCGATGCCGCTCGCTGCGAGCCAATAGCGAAGCTCATAGTTATGACCGGAATAGGGGTGGACGACAGCGAACCGCAACCTTTCCTGGCTGAGTCCGGAAACCACCTTGCAAAGTGCTGCCCCATTCGTGCGGGCGTCGAGATCCTCGGTTGCCCCATGATCAAGCATTCGACGCCAGAGTTCAGCCGAAACCGTGACGCCATTGCCGCCGAGACCGAGCGCCATCGGCACGATCATGCGCGGTGCGGGCGCTGTCAGCCCGAGATTGCAGGCAATCGGCATCGGCGCGAGAATATGCGCGACCTCGAAATGCCCAACCGCCAACCTGTCCCTGATCGAGGCCCAGGAGCGCTCGCGCGCAAGCGTCAATTCGAGATCTTCGTGTTCGGCAAATCCTCTCTCCTTTGCGACGACCAACAGCGCGCTGTCGAGAAGGGGCAGGAAGCCGGCAGTGATCTGGTGGCTGTAGCTCAAGCGTCTTCTCCCGGATCGAGCAGGCTTGCGGCCGTGATCAGGCTTTGCGCAATCTCGACGATCTTCCTATTCTGGTTCATGGCGGTCTTCCGCAGCAAGCCGTAGGCGGCTTCCTCGGAAAGACCACGCGTCCGCATCAGCAATCCCTTGGCGCGATCGATCAGTTTGCGGTTTTCGAGTTCGCCGCGCGTCTCTTCCAGTTCACGGGTCAACCGTGAAAACGCATTGAAACGACTGATCGCCATCTTCAGGATGGGCCGGACGCGCTCCTGTTTCAGTCCGTCGACGATATAGGCGGAGACACCTGCCTCAACAGCCGCCTCGATCGAGGCTTCATCCGAGCGGTCGACAAACATGGCAATCGGCCTCTGCACGGCCCGGGAAATCTGGAAGAAACTTTCAAGCATGTCGCGGTTCGGATTTTCGAGATCGATCACGATCACATCCGGATTGATCTCGGAGATGCGCCGTGCAAGGCCATGCATATCGTCGATGATCGTCACATGGCCGTAGCCCGCTTCGCGCAGGCCTGCTTCGATGATCGAAGCACGGATGCGGTTCTCGTCTATGACGAGTACATTGAGACTGCTTTGTTTCATCTCAATACCGAAGAAAATCTCAAAACATGAATGGGATGCGCATTGAATCGACCGATGGCTACTTTCGCTTAGAGCGCTTCGAAGACTTGTTGTCCAGCCACGGACAGCTTGAAAGCCCGGACGCGCTATTGGCGTCGGGCATCGTACAGACCTCGCCGGCGCTATTTACGCGACCTTTCGCCTTCGGAGTATGGGCCCTAGACAGGCGTCTGCTTCGGCTAGGTGCGGTCACGGCGCTGCGCTTTGCTCTTGATGAAAATCGAACTAGCGACCCATCTGATACGGATTTCTTGTTTCAAAAGCATTCAGATGCAAAATTGGTTCGGGTACTTTCCGTCCAGATGCGTGTATCGGTGTTTTTTGAAACCATCACGGCGTGCTCCCCTCAACGCAAAGCACGGCGCGCGTGCTCGTAGGAATTTGCGATAATCCGCATAGCCGTTTCCAACTCGGATTGAGGCTTCGCGTGGCCTATGCCGATTCGAATTGCGTGCGGGGCTGCCTCTCCGGGCAAGGCGTAGGGGTCGCCCGTGCCGACGTTGACGCCCCTCTCCCGGATTTGGGTGGCGAGTTCCGGCGCGACCACGCCGTCGGGAA
This sequence comes from Rhizobiaceae bacterium, assembly GCA_028865845.1. GTDB lineage: Bacteria > Pseudomonadota > Alphaproteobacteria > Rhizobiales > Rhizobiaceae > Rhizobium. The sequence continues at coordinate 6,043 of JAGWJK010000116.1, read as the reverse complement.
GCCGGATCCACACATGCAGCGCTCCGTCTCGCGTGACGAAGTCGGTCTGATCTAGGATCGGTCGGACGATTCCGTGCCGACTGATCATTTCCTGCCTTACTGCGGCAATGATGCGCTCGGCACCTCCAGATTCGATCAGTTGCGTCGAGATCGCAGCGCTGATTGGCGCCGCCATCCAGAACGTCGCTCTCACCCCGGGCCAGAACTGGGCTTCAGCCTGAGCGATGGTCGGCGCCACCACGTAAGCAATCTTCATACCCGCCGCGATCGTCTTTGCGACGCCAAGCATGTACCATGACCGCTCGGGCGCGAGCGCAGCGATCGGTGGCGGCAGATTTTTCGGCAGCAAGCTGTAAATATCATCCTCGATGATCTGGAGATCGTAGCGCCGGGCGACGTCAACGATGGCCTCACGACGCTCAAGCGACATCGTCGCTGTGGTCGGATTTTGAAGTGTAGAGAGGAGGTAGAGAGCTTTGGGACGATCGGTGCGGCACAGCGCGTCCAGGGCGTCCGGAAGCATACCCTCGCCGTCCATCGCTACGCCCTTCGGAATGAAGCCAAATCGTTTTGCGAGGATCAGAATCGGCGGGTAAGTCAAGTTTTCGACCGCCAGTACGCCGTCATGTCCGACGAGACCGCCGAGCAGCATGTTGAACGCGCTTTGCGTGCCGTTCGTAACGATGACACGGCCCGGTTCTGGCTCCGTGCCCAAACGGTGGCCGGTGAAGGTTGCCCCCGCTTGCCGATCCGCCTCAGTTCCCATCCAGCGATGCGCACCAACCATTTCGCTTGGTGTGTAGCGGGTCATCACATCGATCATCGCGGCACGGTATTCGGGGTCAAAGACATCCGGAACTAACGGCGGATGCGTTCGACTCATTTCGATGATTTGCGGTTTCATCATCAGTTTCCTCGTTGGAAGTTGATTTTTTCCGGGCGGGGAATGTCTTCGATCGTGTCGAGGGTGTCCCTTGCTGGAGCGTCCCGCGGCGTAAGAAATTGATCGAGCTCGTCGAGAAGGGCTTTCGTCTCGTCGCGGAGCGTTCTTACCGCTGCAGCCGTTGTAGCCGCTCCGCGCTCTCCGATGAAAAACAGATGTCCGCCAGGCACGCGGGCGCTCATACGATCAGGGAGCGTCTTGACAAGCGCTGTTAGGTCCATCCAAGCGACGCGCGGAATAGTACTGCTGTATCTCGCGACGGCGGCATAGCGATCGAGGACGATCTGTGTGTTGACATAGGCCCAGCCACTGATATCGCCGAGCGAATGTCGGTAGTCCCGTTGATCGACCGGCACGATCGCCGCCGCCAGTGGAATGAGAGATAGATCCGGTTCGATATTGGTACCGGTTCGCGCGATACCGCCATGCATCAACCCGACAGGCGTTCCGGTCCAGAAATGCCGTCGATAATCCTCTCCAGACAGAACCTTGCGCCCGAGTTCGACCTCGGTTACCGCGAGCTCAGCAGTCCAAATGTCGCCGCGCGGCGTTCCCGAGACCATGGACCCTGCCACGTCCCAGAGCCCGTCGTCGCGCAGTCTTTCTTCGACGCCAGGATATGCTGATAGACGCGGTAGCGGCGGACTGGCTGCCATCGGCATGAACGCCGCAATGTCGATATTGCGTCTTTTCAGAGAAATCGCCAGGTCGCGAATAATACCGCTCGCAAGGCTCCACGTCAGGATAATGACAGATAGCCCGCCGCTATCGCCGCCGGCCACCCGCTCGATAACAGCGGCGATCGCTTCGGCCCATTGCGGCCGCGTGAGGTCCCGACAGGCAATTGGAGTGAATGGCGCCCCAGTGGGCGCCGACACGGCAAGCAGGCCAAACCCGATCTTTTCCAGCCAGTGGTCAATGAAATCTTCCGAGGCGCCGCCGGGATACCCGTAAGCAACTCGCCCCAGATGCCCGCCACCGGGGATGAAGACGACGAGCGGAGCGCCACTGTTGCGCCCAGGGCGATGATAATACATCACAGGGATATCCGCAGCGGTTTCGACCGCTTCTCCCGGCATCAGATCGAGTGAAGTCATTGGCTGAAGCTTTCGGAATGATCCACGACGATAACGTGATCTGCTAGTGGGGAAGCAGGGCCTCTACCCCGTGCGTCATGGCGGTGAGCGCCGCATCCGGCTCCGCCCTGAGAGTCACCACGGAGCGCATGTGGTCGATCAGCACATTGGTGATCTTGACGCCGTTTTGCCCGGGAAAGGCGTACCACCCATCCAGGATCGCGAGTTCATCGGCAACCGGCTTCATGTTAGGCTGGCTCGCATAGAAGCTGCCAAGCATGGCAGGATCGACAGCGACACGGCTGTTGGCAACCATGTAACTTGAATTCTTGGCAATGATCGTCTGACCTTCGGCACTGGCGGCAAATTTCAGGAATTCCCAGGCTGCCTTCTGGCGCTGCGGATCTCTCGCGAAGATGATGCCGAGTGCACCGCCTGCCGGCAGGCGGGCTTGTGGCGAAAGCAACGGGAAGGCCCGAACCGCGATGGTGAACCGCCCGTCGGCCTGCTTCTCGAAACTGCCCAGACTGCTGCTGGAGTCGGCAAGAATTCCGAGCTTCCCCGAAGCAAACAGTGCTCGGACCTGGTCTCTCGACATGTCGACCTTTGCCTGTCCCGCCTGGCCGAACGACTTGAGGAGCTGCATCGCCTTTAGACCCTCCGGACCGGAGAAGCCGACTTTCCTTTCATCGGCACTCATCATGCTCCCACCCTGACACTCGATCAGGGCAATCCAGAACCAATCAGCCTGATCATACGTGAAGTAGCCGCCAAGGGTGTTGTTATCCGGATCGTCGATCTTCCGCGCAAGTTCAACGATGCCGTCCCAGGTGGTCGGAAGGTCGGTCGGATCGACACCGGCCTTTTTTAAGAGATCGAGATTGAAGAAGACCACCGGCGTAGAAACCGAAAGTCCGAGGCCGTAGACCTTATCGTCAAACCGGCCGATAGAGGCGACGGAGGGTGAGAGCGTACTGGCAGGCGATCTTGCCTCTTCTGCAATGTAGTCATCGAGGGGGATCGCCAGTCCGCGATCGACAAACAACCGGATCTTGTTGTTGCCTTGAATAGAGACATCGGCCAGTTGGCCGGTCAGTTTGTCGCGCATGGTCGCATCAAACAATGCGTCGTAGTCGCGCTGCGTCGCGTCGATATTGACCGAGATGCCGGGATGTTTGGCCTCGAACGCCCTTCCGATCAATTTATACATGTCGCCAACCGACGACGGGGCTGCAGTGACCCTAAGTGTTATTTTTTCTTCAGATCGAGCCGGGGCAGACGCTAACAGCAAAGCTGACATAATCGCAGCGACACTCAATGTAAGTTTACTAAAGATCATTGAGACAATCCTTTGAGTGAAAACACGGTTGAAAGTTTTCTATTTCACAGCGCCCTTTGCGAGCCCTTCCAGGAACCAGCGTTGGGCGGCCAGGAAAGCGACGATCAGCGGGGCGACGACGATGGTCGAAGCAGCCATGAGAGGGCCGTAGTCGGATCCGGCCTCCTCGTTGCGAAAGGCAATGATGCCGAGTGCCGGCGGCATTAGATTTTCATCGCGCACGGCGATGAGCGGCCAGAAGAGATCGTTCCAGTGGCCGACCACCGAAAAGATCGAGAAGGCGATGACGGCGGGCAGCGCCATCGGCACCATGATCTTCCAGACGATGGCGAATTCCGAGAGCCCGTCGAGGCGGGCGGCGTGCACGACATCGTCGGGGATGGACTTGAAGAACTGCCGGAACAGGAAGATGCCGAAGGGTGACACGATGAAGGGAAAGATCAGCGCCGCATAGGTATTGAGGATGCCGGTCTGGTAGCCGAGGATGAACAAGGGCAGGGCAAGCACTTGATGCGGAATGAGCAGCCCGATCAGAACGAGGCCGAAAAGCGCGTTGCGGCCGCGGAATTCCAGTTTGGCCAACGCATAGGCGCAAGGCGCGCAGACGAGAATCTGCAGGATGAGGATGGCCGCGCAGACGATCAAACCATTCATCATATACCGTGGCAACGGAGCGGCGGTGAGTGCCGTCGTGTAGTTCTCTACCGCATACCAATGCCGGGGCAGAAAGGAGAAGGACGCTTGAAAAATCTCGCCCGGCGGCTTGAGCGACAGGCTGGTCATCCATACGAAAGGCAGCAGCAGCACGGCGCTGGTCAACAGCAAGATCGCATGCCGGGCAACCGCAGTGGTGGCGGCACCGATCGTGAGGCGGGGCTTTTGACGGGTGATAGAGGTGGCGAAGAGGCTCATTGGTAATGCACCCTTTTGTCCATGATGCGGGCCTGGATCAAGGTCAGCGCCACGACGATCATCAGGAAGACGACAGTGACCGCCGCGCCATAGCCGGTGCGCAGATATTCGAAGCTCTCGCGATAAAGCGTATACACCAACACGTCCGATGCATGGCCAGGTCCGCCCTGGGTAAGGATCTCGATCGTATCGAAGGTCTCGAAGGCCCGCAGCGCCATGACGATGACAACGAACATCGTGACCGGGCCGAGCATCGGCAGGGTCACGGTGCGCAGCCGGTCGATCCATAGGTCGGCGCCGTCGATGTCGGCAGCATCGTAAAGATCCTGCGGAATCGCCTTCAGACCCGCGAGGAACAGCACCATGGCGAAGCCGAGATTCTGCCAGATGCCGATCAGTGCCAGGACCGGCAGAACCGTATCCTCGTCGCGCAGCCAGTTGGCGGTCGGCAGGCCCAGGGAAGCGAGCGTCTGATTGACGAGGCCGATGGTCGGATGCAGAAGCGCCTCCCAGGCGACCGCCATGGCGGCGAGCGTCGCCATGAAGGGCAGGAAGTGAATGGCACGGTAGAAGGAGCGCAGCGACTGACCACTTTCGATCAGAAGGGCGATGGCAAGTCCGAGGATCACCGTCCCCGGCACGACCATCATCACATAGACGATTGTGTTGATCAGCGCCGCCCGGAAATCGGCATCGCCGAAGACTTCGCGGAAATTGGCGAGCCCGACGAAGGAGAGTGTCGTAGCGCCGAACTGCCAGTCGGTCGTGGCGATGACGAAAACGGCAAAGACCGGCAGGATAAAAAGGATGAGGATCAGCAGGAAGGCCGGCCCGGCCAGCGCATAGCCGGCCAGCGCTTCCATACGGTTGAGGCGCTTGGCCGCTTGTGCGCGGTCGCGGCGCAAGGCGATCGAACCATCCGCGGGCGACTGATTATGGGCGGTCGGGTCGAATACGCTCATCGAACGTAATCCCTGATCTGGGTGACCGACGCCTCGTTGCGCATGCGGCGGCCATCACGGCCGAAGATCAGGATGCGGTCGGGCCGGACGCCGACATGGATCGTCTGGCCCACGATGATTTGCGGCGCGCGCTCGGTCAGAAGCCGGGCAATCAGCGGCTCCGTTGCGCCGGGCACATCGAGATGGACGAACAGATCGGACCCCATGTGTTCGACCAATCGCACGCTGCCGGAGATCGAACCCGGACCCGACCGATCGGCGAGATGGAAGGCTTCCGGTCTGATGCCGATCGTCAACATCGTGCCCGCTATGCTGTCGAGATCGATGGCCAGCACCGAACCAGCCACATCGACGAGCCCTCGCTCGCGCACGACCGCCTCCAGCATGTTGATCTTCGGAGAGCCGATGAATTCAGCGACGCGGCGATCGTCGGGATCGGCATAGATCGCCTGTGGGGGTGCCACCTGCAGCAGTTGGCCTTCGAGCATGACCGCCACCCTGTCCGAGAGGGTCATGGCTTCGGCCTGGTCGTGGGTGACATAAACGAAGGTGACGCCGAGCCTTGCGTGCAGTTCCTTGATCTCGGCGCGCATCTGCACGCGCAGTTTGGCATCGAGGTTGGAAAGCGGTTCGTCCATCAGGAAGACGGCGGGATGGCGCACCATGGCGCGACCGACTGCAACGCGCTGGCGCTGACCGCCCGACAATTGCCCTGGCTTGCGGTCGAGTAGATGATCGATCCCAAGCGCACCGGCTGTCTTTTTCACCTCGGCTTCGATCCCGACGCTTGCCGCTGATGTTCCAGGCAACA
>JAGWJK010001186.1 GCA_028865845.1 Rhizobiaceae bacterium | reverse complement strand
GCCCGAAATGACCTGCAAGCCCTGTCAGTGCGCGACCGTCGACGACGATACCGCCGCCAATGCCGGTGGAGATGGTGAGGAACACGAGATCCCCGCCGTTTCCAGCTCCAAACCGATACTCTCCCCAAGCGGCTGCTTGTGCATCGTTGATCGCAAAAGCCTGCTTGCCGAAAACCTCACTTGCCTTGTCGACCAACGGATATCGGTCGGGAATGCCAAGCGTTGCCGGATTGAGTGCCGACCAGCATCCATCCTGAACGAAACCGGTTACTGCAATGCCGACACGAGAGTAGCGATCCGCCCACGATCGAACAGAGTGTGCAATCACGGCAAGCCATGCATCTGGACCGGCTTCCCGCGCTGTGGGAACCGTCATTTCGTCCAGCACTTCTCTGCCCTGGACCAGCGCTGCCATCGTCTTCGTTCCGCCGATGTCGATGGCAAGTGCCGTCTGCGGTGTACTAGCATTGTAGGCTGCCGCAACAGCGTCGCGGAACCATGCCGTCACATGTTCGGTCCGGGTGATCGCCGACCCCACGACCACGGCGAAGGCTCCGGCTTCGGCAGCACTTGCTGCCTGTTCGGGCGTGCGGATGCGACCCTCGGCAATCACATAGGGTGTGAGGGTGCGCATTGCGGTGATCAAATCGATATCCGGATCGACAGGCTCAGGCCCGCCGACATAACCCGAGAGGGTCGTGCCGACAAAATCAACCCCGGCGGCCAAGGCGCTACGAGCGTCCTCGAGGCTCGAGCAGTCTGCCATAGTCAGCTTGCCCCTGGCCTTGACCGCCATCACAAGTGCCTCGATAGAGGCCGGCCGCACGCGATCGGTGGCGTCAAAGGCGACAATATCGGCACCGGCGTCCACCAGCGCTTCGGCATCGGCAATGAATGGCGTAATGCGTACGGGACTGTCGTCAAGATCACGCTTGACGATGCCGATAATCGGCACGGTCACGGTGGGGCGTACGGCTTTTACGTAGCCGATGGATTCGATCCGCAACGCCTTGGCCCCGGCATCGATGGCAGCGCGTGCAAATCCGATGACGAACTCAGCCGTATCCGTCGGGCCGCCGGGCACCGGCTGGCAGGAAACGATAAGGCTGTTCTTAATCTCGTCGGGCTGCAATCGTGACACTCCATTTTCGGCATCACGATAATTGGAAAGTACCAGATTACAACCAGTTTATAACTGGTATCATCGTATCAGCTCGAATACGAAGTCATACACGTCACCCTTGTAGCGGCTCTCGCAATATTCGACGATCTGCCCATCGCTCAGAAAACAGCGCCGTTCCGTCATCAACAATGGCGCCCCGGCTTCGCAATGAAGGTATTGTGCATCTTCGACAGAGGCCGCCCGCGAACGCATGCGCTGGACGGCGCGCTGGGGAAGAAAACCTCGCGCTTCCAACACCTGATAAAGGGAGTCGCCCACCAGGCTTGCCGAGGGGATAAAGCGGACCGGAACGGTGGAGGTCTCGACAGCAATCGGCACGCTATCGGCTGTGCGAATGCGCTTCATACGCAGGATATTGCTATTTCCAGCGACCCCGAGCGCCATCATTTCTGTGGGAGAAGGTCGGCTGATCTGCTTGGAAAGCCATATACATCCGGGAGCAAGGCCACGCGCAATAATGTCCTCCGAGAAGCTGGTAAGCGTGGAGAGTGATTTTTCGACCCGGGATCCGACTTCCGTTTTGAAGCCGTGACGGCGATTGAGGAGGCCCTCTTCTTCTAGCAGCGCCAGCGCCTTGCGTATCGTTACCCTTGAAAGCGACAAGGTCTCAGCAAGCACCCGCTCACCTGGCAAAACGGCACCAGCCTTAAGCGTATTTGCCAGGATCGCCATCTCTATCGCCGATTTCAGGCGCTT
>JAGWJK010000115.1 GCA_028865845.1 Rhizobiaceae bacterium | reverse complement strand
GTTGAAGCTATAGGAGTTTGGCCCAGCTAATACAAGCGAATCGGGCCACCCCCGCCGTCTGACAAAGGACACCACATGGCTGAACAAATTATTATCGCGTTGTTTTTGGGGCTTGTGGAAGGGCTTACGGAATTCATTCCCGTCTCTTCCACCGCTCATTTGATATTGATTGGGCATTTCCTCGGCTTCCAATCGGCCGCCACTTTCGATGTTCTTATTCAATTGGGCGCCATTCTCGCCATCCTGCTGGTCTATTTCAACAGGCTCGTCCAGATTGCAAAGGCGCTGCCGGTCAGCGTCAAGGCGCGGCATTTCGTGCTCGCGGTCCTCTTCGGCTTCCTCCCGGCCGCGGTGATCGGCGCGATTGCCCACGATTTCATTACCAAGGTGCTCTTCAACACGCCGATCGTCATCTGTGTGTCGTTGATCCTCGGCGGTATCGTGCTTCTGGTCGTCGACAAGATCGCATTCAAGCCGAAGTATCAGAGCGCCTATGAGTTTTCCTGGCCGATGGCGGTCAAGATCGGCTTCTTCCAGTGCCTGGCGATGATCCCCGGCACGTCACGGTCCGGCTCCACCATCGTCGGTGCCTTGCTGCTCGGCGCCGACAAGCGCTCGGCTGCCGAATTCTCGTTCTTCCTCGCCATGCCGACCATGGCTGGCGCCTTCGCGCTGGACCTGTGGAAGAACCGTCACGATCTGAGCATGGACCAAGGCATGCTGATCGTCATCGGCTTCATCGCAGCCTTCATCTCGGCGCTGTTCGTGGTCCGGGCCCTGCTCGATTTCGTCTCGCGTCGCGGATACGCCCCCTTCGCATGGTGGCGTATCGCGTTCGGCATCTTCGGCCTGGTCTGGCTTTACGCCATCGGCTGAGACGACCGACTGAAGTCAGGGGCTTGAAAAACGAAGGCCGGTGAAAACCGGCCTTTTCTTATGGGATCAGTTGGCAGACGAAGGGCTGATCGAGCCGGTCGTGCATGGGTCGACGCCATAGGTCGGCGTGCATTCACCCTTGACCGAGGCGATGCTGCCGCGGGCAACGAAAGAGCCAGCGAGTATAACCAGTGCCGCGCACGCAAACAGAAGCGCGATAGACTTACCCATCGAAGATTGCCTTTCCGCAGAAGTAAAACGCGCCGTGATTTGGCACCCTGCCGAGCTCGGCGGCGCGCGGTTGTGTTAGTCAGTGGAATGATAAATAGCAATAAATGTTCATGTTAAATTTGACGTTAATGCCGGTATTTTCAGTGTGCGTCTTTTCGGCAACGCTGAAGTGCGCAAAACGCCTAAAAACCAGGCGTTTCCGAGGTCTGGCATGAGATCTGGGCAAAGAAAAACGCCGCCCGGGAAAGCCACGGACGGCGTTTCATTTTGCGAATCGCTGCGGTGTCAGGCGGCCTTGCCGGAACCCGTGAACTGACCCTGCGGACGGTAGCGGACGAGGTAGGACGGCAGCACCGAGATGAGCATGGTCGGCAGCATGCCGATGCCCTTCAGCGTGCGGCCGTCGGTCTCGGCCTGCTTGGAAACGATGTTGTCCTGCTTCAGCAGCCGCACCTGGTCGGGCGTGATCGGAGCGGCGACGAGCGGTATTGCCGATGCAATGCCGCCGATCAACGTAGCGACGCCGAACGGAATGGAGACGAACAGTTTCGTGCGGTCGATCACGGAGAGGGTCGTCTCGAGACATTCGCGGAATGTCAGCACTTCAGGGCCGCCGAGTTCGTAGGTCGCGCCGGCCTTGAGCTTGCCGTCGACACCGCGGGCAACCGCCTCGGCGACATCCTCGACATAAACAGGCTGGAACTTCGTCTCGCCGCCACCGATCAGCGGCAGGAACGGCGCTGTGCGCGCCATGTCGGCGAACTTGTTGAAGAAGTTATCTTCCGGCCCAAAGACGATCGACGGGCGAATGATGACGGCATCCGGCTTGATCGACAGGATCGCAGCTTCGGCCCGGCCCTTGGTGCGGGCATAGGCGGAGGCGGAGTTTGCGTCGGCGCCGAGCGCGGAGACGTGGGTCAGCGATGCGCCGACGGCGCGTGCCGCCTCGGCAACGGCCTTGGCACCGAATTCCTGGACTGCGTCGAACGTGTTGCGACCGCTTTCGGCAAGGATGCCGACGCAATTGACGACGTGCTGCGCGCCTTCGACGGCGCGGTCGATGGAGTTGCGGTAGCGCAGGTTCGCCTGGACGATCGAAATCTGGCCGAGATTGCCGGCCGGCAGCAGGAAGCCTGCAAGGTCAGGCCGGCGTACGGCGACGCGAATACGATAACCGCGCTTGGCAAGCGTACGCACGACATACCGCCCGACGAAGCCCGATCCTCCGAACACGGTGACGAGCGGCGGAAGGTTCGACAGGGTCATGGCAGGTTCCTCGAAAGGCTTGGATGGGCTGATCTGATTTCGTCTTAACCGATCCGGACGCCAAGGTGAAGTGCCATCGCGCCGCATCTTCGGCTGGTTTTCCAAAGCGATTTCAGGGAAAGCGCCCGGCTATTTTCCATACGGGACTTCTATGACGATTAAGTCTCAAAGCGGTTCGGACGATCCCGCCCGTCCCGATCGGCACAAAACCTCAAACGCCTTCGACGACCACCATTTCCGCATCGGCGATTTCGTGGCGGATCTTCGCGGCGGCCTGGTATTCCGGCGAGTTATAGCAGTCGACCGCGTGCTGCAGCGAGGGGAACTCGATGACGACATTGCGTCCGCGCGCCTGACCTTCCAGAGGCGTGAAGGCGCCGCCTCGCGCGAGGAAGACCGCTCCATAGCGCTCGAAAGCCGGCTTGGCGGTTGCGATATAGTCCTTGTAACGTTCCTGGTCGCGGACATCCACGCGTGCGATCCAATATCCCTTTGCCATGCTGGCCTCCTGTCTACGAACTAAAGTGCGGCGTCGATTTCGGCGAGGATCGCCTGTGCCGCTTGTTTCGGATCAGCAGCCTTGACGATCGGCCGCGCGACGACGAGGTGGCTCGAACCTGCCTTGATGGCCTCGGCGGGCGTCATCACCCGCTTCTGGTCGCCCTTGTCGCTGCCAGCGGGGCGGATACCTGGGGTGACGAGCGCCATGGCGGGGCCGATGATCTTGCGCACGGCGGACGATTCCTCGGCGGAGCAGACGATACCGCCCATGCCGGCGGCGCGCGCCTGTTCGGCGCGGCGCAGGACCAGCGCATGCGGATCGTATTCATATCCTGCGTCGATGAGGTCCTGCTTGTCCATCGACGTCAGCACGGTGACGCCGAGCAGGCAGAGGTCCGAACCCTTGGCGGCGGCGACGGCCGCCTGCATCGCCTTCGGATAGGCGTGCAACGTCAGCATCGACATGCCCATCTTGACGATGTTCTCGACGGCAGAGGCGACCGTGTTGTCGATATCGAGCAGTTTCATGTCGAGGAAGATCTTCTTGCCGCTGGCCGCGAGATCGCGGGCGAGTTCCAGGCCGCCGGCAAAGACCAGCTGATAGCCGATCTTGTAATAAAGAATGTCATCCCCGAGCGTGCTTACGACCTTTTCGGCCTCCTGAAGGTTTGGAACATCCAGTCCAACGATCAAGCGGTCGCGTGCGGTCATCTCAAGCCCATCCCTGCCAATCTTCCATAGGCGTCCAGTCGCATGAGACGACGCGTTTCGCAAGGTCGAAACCGAAAAGATTGCCGCCGCCGCCCGGCTGATCGCCCTGTCGAGCAATCGGTTTCCGCTGCAGGTGGCATTTGAGCAGAGTGCCGACGCCGCCATGGCCGACGAAGGCGATCGGCACCTGCGGATCATGACGGGCAAGAACAGCCTCGACTTCGCAGACGATGCGCCTTTGGGCGTCGATGGCGCGCTCCCAGCCTTTGAAGCTCTCTTCCGGATGCGCGAAGAACCAATCGGCGGCGGCTTCGAACTCCGGCGGTGCCAGGAAGCCGGTCGCACTCCGGTCGTTCTCGTGCATGGCTTCGATCGTCTCGACCGCGGCGCCGCTTGCGGAGGCGAGAATGGCCGCAGTCTCGATCGCTTTGCGCTCACCGCTGGAAACGATGAGGCCAAGCTCCCGTGCCCAGGGCCGTTCCGCGGCAAGCCGCGCCCGCGCGGCGCCGACGTCGGAAAGGCCCCAATCAGGAACCGGGACCGCAGGATCGATGCGGACCTGCGGATGGGTAATATAAAGAGCGTACATGATCAGCCGCGCCGATAGATCCAGAGTTGCGCCGGCGGGATATTGCGGACGATGAAGTCGAAATGCTGGATGTGGTAGCGATCCGGCTGCGCAATGATCGGCGAAACCGCACCATAGGAGATCTGAACGACTGGACGACCCGGCGGTATGCGGTCGAGCAGGCTGTCGAGCAGCGCGACGCGTGCCTTCATCGGGAAATTCAAGAGCGGAATGCAGGAAATAACCGAATCGAACTTCTGCCCGCGCAAGACGCCAAGCGTCCTGTCGAGGTCGAACGCATCGCCGTTGACGAAATGAACGCCGGGATAGCGGCGGACGAGATGGTTGTAGAAGTCGGTGGAATATTCGACCGCGATCAGGTTCTCCGGTGCGATGCCGCGCGCCAGGATTGCCTTGGTGATCGCGCCGGTTCCCGGACCCAATTCCAGCACCGGCAGGCCGGAATTGGTGTTGATCACGCTCGCCATTTTGCGCGCGGTGATCGAGGAGGTCGGGACGATCGATCCGACCGTCTTCGGACCTTGCATCATGCCCTTGAAGAAGCGGATTTCCTCATCGAACTTCTTGCCCAGCCGTTCCTTGAGACGCAGCGTCATGCTCTCCCCCACCGAAATCTAACAGTTGCGACTTAAATACCGCTTGTCGTTCAACTTGCAATGCCATGGCGCAAAAGCAAGAGAAAATGTCGCAATTGTCATAGGTCAAAATAAAAGCGCCCATACGCGTCCAGACGAACGCGCGTAGGGCGCTTTGGTTTCGCTAGACGCGCATCGGCATCAGAACATAAAGCGCATCGTCGCCGGCCGTGTCGCGGATCAGCGTCGGTGAGCCGGCATCGGCCAAAAGGAAGATTGCCGCATCGCCCGAAAGTTGTGCTGTGATGTCGAGCAGGTATTTGGCGTTGAAGCCGATTTCCATCGAATCCATGTCGTAGCCGACGGCAACTTCTTCCGTTGCGCTGCCCGAGTCCGGATTGTTGACCGTCAACAGCAGCTGGCCATCCGAGAGCGCGAGCTTTACGGCGCGGCCGCGTTCCGAGGAGATGGTCGAGACGCGGTCGACGGCCTGGGCGAAGGTCTGGCAATCGACCCGCATTTCCTTGTCGTTGTTGGTCGGGATGACGCGCTGATAATCCGGGAAGGTGCCGTCGATCAGCTTCGAGGTCATGACGATCGAGCCGATCGTCATGCGGATCTTGGCGTCCGAAACTTCGACGACGACCATGACATCGGGATTGTCGACCAGCTTCTGCAATTCGCCGACCGTCTTGCGCGGAATAATGATGCCCGGCATGCCTTCCGAGCCCGAGGGAGCGTCGACATCGGCACGAGCAAGGCGATGGCCGTCTGTCGCCACAGCACGCAGCTTCAGGTCGCCCTTGCTTTCAATGGTGTGGAAGAAGATGCCGTTCAGATAATACCGCGTCTCTTCGGTGGAGATGGCAAACTGCGTGCGGTCGATCAGCATTTTCAGATCCGCTGCCTTCAGCTTGAAGGAGTGGCTGAAGGTGCCGGCCGTCAGGTCCGGGAAATCCGATTCCGGCAGGCATTGCAGCGAGAATTTCGAACGGCCGGAGGCAACCGTCATCGAGGTGCCGTCGGTATTGGTGGCGAGCAGCACTTCCGAGCCGTCGGGCAGCTTGCGCACGATGTCGTAGAGCAGATGCGCCGGAACCGTCGTGGCTCCGGCCTTCTCGACATTGGCGGGCGTCGCTTCGGTGATTTCGAGATCGAGGTCGGTCGCCTTCATGTCGAGGCTGGTGCCTTCGGCCTTCAAAAGCACGTTCGACAGGATCGGAATGGTGTTGCGGCGCTCGACCACGCGGTGCACGTGGTTCAGCGATTTCAGGAGGTTCGACCGCTCAATTGTAATACGCATGGATGCTACCGCTTTCAACCGTTACTGCCCGGGCAGCCTGAGGCGCCCGAAGGATGCGTGTCCGAGCGACCCGCGCGAGCCTCCCGGAAGATTGGAGGGGCAAAATGACAGAACTCAGCATGCGAATGCAAGAGGTATGGGGTATTTGCTTGAGCGCATTTCAGTATTTGTTGGGCAAAGCTCACAGGATTTGCTGCGGGCCGCGTTGCGCACTGGACGCCGGAGCGGCGCTCGCCCATAAAGGCGGTGAATCCTGGGCGAATACAGGACAGGCGAATTAGGAGCGGCATGAGCGAGGAACACCCAGGCGGCGGGACACGGAGTTTCCGTCTGCACAATACCGCAGTTCCCGCCCGCCCGCTGGAGCCGGCGCTCTATCTCGTCGCAACCCCGATCGGCAATCTCGGCGACATTACGCTGCGGGCGCTGGAAACGCTGGCGGGTGCCGATGTTCTTGCCTGCGAGGATACGCGCGTCACCCGCGTGCTGCTCGACCGCTACGGTATCCAGAACAAGCCCTACGCCTATCACGAGCACAATGCCGACGAGGCCGGTCCGCGATTGCTGCAGGCGCTTGAAGCCGGCCGCTCGGTCGCGCTGGTTTCCGACGCCGGCACTCCGCTGGTTTCCGACCCCGGCTATCGCCTGTCGTTGCAGGCGATCGAGGCGGGTTACCGCGTCGTGCCGATCCCCGGCGCGTCCGCTCCGCTGGCCGCCCTTGTCGGCTCCGGCTTGCCGAACGATGCCTTCTTCTTTGCCGGTTTCCTGCCGGCCAAGGATAAGGGCAAACGCGACCGGCTGGCGGAACTGGCCGATGTCCCCGCCACGTTGATCTTCTTTGAATCGCCGCACCGCATAGCCGCGACGCTTACAGCCGCAGCCGATGTGTTTGGAGGCGAGCGCCAGGCCGCGGTATGCCGTGAGCTGACCAAGACCTTCGAGGAGTTCCGCCGCGGCTCCCTTGCTGAACTTGCCGCGCATTACGAGACTGTTGATAACGTCAAGGGCGAAATCGTCTGGCTGGTCGGCCCGCCGCAGGAAGCGGTCACACCCGAGGCCGATGTCGAGGCCATTCTTAGCGATCTCGCAAAAACGCTCCCGACCGCCAAGGCCGCATCCGAAGCGGCGCGCATCACCGGCCTGCCGCGCAAGGATCTCTATCAGCGCCTGCTCGACATGAAGGCCCGGCATGGGTGACCCCAACCGCAAACTGAAGCGCCAGCAGGCCTTTCGTCGCGGGCATGTCTCGGAATATCTGGCGGCGGCCTTCCTGATGCTCAAGGGGTACCGCATCCTGGCTATTCGCCATCGCACCAACCTTGGCGAAATCGACATTATCGCCCGCAAGGGCGATCTGGCGGTCTTCGTCGAGGTAAAGGCCAGGCGCGGGGAGCAGGAGGCGATCGATGCCGTTTCCTTTTCCGCACAAAGGCGCATCCGGGCGGCAAGCGATCTCTGGCTCGCGCGGCAAGTGGATTTTGCCCTGTTGTCGCAGCGCTATGATATTGTTGCCGTCTTGCCCGGCCGCTGGCCCCGGCATTTCCCGGATGCCTTTTGAGGATGCCGGCGCGAAGGAGATGCTTTCTGCTTCGCTTCCGATATCTCTCCGTTTTCTTCTGAGGTTTATCGGCACACCTTGCCAATTCGCCCTTACTGCAGATAGATGAAATGAGGTAGGAAATCAGCCAAAGCGTGCATTCGAAGGCATGCTGAGGATGACTCCATGAGCAAATTGGGGGCGCAAATGCAGTTGATATTTGGATATGTAATCGCATTCTCTATTTTAGCGGGAGGAGCCGGCATCGCCCGCGCGGATGATGTCTTCTGTCAACAGTTAGGAGAACTAGCGAAGCGCGTAATGCACAACCGCCAGGTAGGTGTGGACATGTCTGATATGATGAAGATTGCAAATGATGGGAAGGCAACAGGCCCTGTTTTGCGCGATTTGGTCCTTATGGCATATGACTCGCCGCAATATTCGACCGATGAAATGCAGGCTGCGGCGGTTCAAGAATTTGCTAACAAAGTCGAGCTCAACTGTTACAAGGTTCAAAAATAGCATTGTTAGACGATGTCATTCTGGCGGAAACAATGCGGCATCGGATAAGAATGTACACAACAGTGCCGTTCATAGCGGTGTCATCAAGCGCCGTTACTGCCAGCACGATTCCATAACTATCGTTCAGGCAAACCTCTAATATGATTACCGCCAATGTTGCCGCCTTTACAGTTCCCTCGCACGAGGAACGTCAGAGCTTCGCTTCACTCGAAAAGACCCCGGTCGTTCACGCCGAGACGCTTGCATCGCTCGCCTGCTTGAATACCGTGCGCATTGGTGGGGCGGAGATGCAGGTTGAGGTCTTGTCCTTCCCATTTGCGGTCGCGGCCTGGAACCTTGAGCGCTGCCTGTTTCCCGAGGAAAGCTCGGCCAAGCTGAAGGCGACCGGTGCGCCGCTGGTGCTGCTGTCCGAAATGGATGAAGGCATGGCTCGCACCGAGCAGAAGGATCCGACGGCCATCGTCGCCGGCGAACTCGGCATGAACTATGCGTACGGCGTCGAATTCCTGGAATTGAGCCTGGGGTCGGAGATCGAGCATTCCTTCTGCAAGGATGACTTCAACGAAAAGGGTTTTCACGGCAATGCGATGATGGCGTCGACGGCTCTGAAAGATCCTTTCCTGTTCCGCCTGCCGGGCGATGCCGTGTGGTTCAAGGATAGCAACGAGCAGCCGCGCGTCGGCGAACGCTGCGCCGTCGGCGCCACCATCGAGACCGAAGCGGGGCCTTTCGTCGCCGTTTCCGTGCATCTCGAAAGCGTGGCGACGCCTGCCTATCGCGAGCGCCAGATGGCGGCACTGATCGATGCTGTCGAGGCCTATGCGCCCGGCTTACCGATCCTGATCGGCGGCGATCTCAATACCGGCAACCATAGCGGCGGCGATTTCAGGACGGACACGCTGTTTGCCATGGCGGCAGCTCGCGGCTTCGAAAGCCACGGTGGACCGCATGAGCAGCCGAGCACCCGCCCGAGCCTGATCACCCGCTTTCCGGAGCGCGCCATGAAGCTCGATTGGTTCCTGAGCCGTGGCTTGAAGATTAGCGACAGCC
>JAGWJK010000114.1 GCA_028865845.1 Rhizobiaceae bacterium | reverse complement strand
CATGGTATTGCCGAGGTTCTGGTGCAGCTTGGCGATCTCGACGCGCATCTGTACGCGCAGTTCGGCATCGAGGTTGGACAGCGGCTCGTCGAACAGGAAGATGTTCGGCTCGCGCACGATGGCACGGCCGATGGCGACGCGCTGGCGCTGGCCGCCGGAAAGAGCCTTGGGCTTGCGCTGCAAAAGCTGCTTGATCTGCAGGATTTCGGCGGCGCGTTCGACGCGCGGCTGAATGTCCTGCTTCTTCATGCCAGCCGTTTCTAGGCCGAAAGCGAGGTTCTTGTAGACCGTCATGTGCGGATAGAGCGCATAGGACTGGAAGACCATGGCGATTCCGCGTTTCGACGCCGGAACGTCGTTCATGCGGCTGCCGTCGAGCAGCAGCGATCCGCCGGAGATCGGCTCCAGTCCGGCGATCATGCGCAGCAGGGTCGACTTGCCGCAGCCGGACGGGCCGACGAAGACCGCAAATTCACCGGGCTCAATTTCAAGGTCGATGCCGTGGACGACCTGAAGTTCGCCATAGCGCTTGATAACCTTCTGCAGCGAAACGCTTGTCGCCATGGTCGCTTACTCCCTGTTCGTCTGAATGGTCGGCGAGGCTGACGTCGTCATGCCGGCCTCCAGCTCTTATATTTCCTGGCTTCGGGGCCGACCGGAAAGCGGATCTCGGTGCGGGTTTCCGACGATTCGTAAAACGCCGTCACCAGTTCCAGCGCCTGGCGGGCATCGGCCGTCGTCACCGGCAGCGGGCCACCGGATACCAGCGCCTCGTGGAACAGCTTCATCTGCGTGTTGAAGCGGATCGGCACCGGCGTCCAATCGGCAAGCAGCGCGTCGATCTTCGCCGCGATCTCGTCATTGGCGGGAACGATCTTCCAGGGATCCTGGCCGGGGCTGTAGGGCTCGTGATTGCTTTCGATCAATACGTTCTCGAAGCAGAGGCGCAGGCGGCTGATCTGTTCCTGCGAGCCGAGCGTGGCACTGATCGTCGCCAGCGCGCCATTGGCCATCAGCAGGCTGGCGCTGGCGCAATCCTCGACCTCGATGTCGTTGACGCGGGTGGCGACGCGGCCGAACAGGCCCGATATCGGCCCCATTAGATAAGTCAGCATGTCGTGCAGATGGATCGAATGCGTCATCAGCACGCCGCCGAGTTCCGTCTCCCACTTGCCGCGCCACGGAACGGCGTAATAGTCGGCGCCGCGCACCCAATGGGTTTCGGAGGTAGCGGCATAGGGCTTGCCGGCAATGCCGGCATCGATGATGCGCTTGGCCTTCTGAATGCCGTCGCCGTAACGATACTGGAAGATCGGCATGAGCCGGCCCTTCGACGTTTTTTCGGCTTCGATCACGGCGTCGACATCGGCAAGCGAGCCGACCAGCGGCTTCTCGCAAACGACATGCTTGCCGGCGGCAAGCGCCTGCAAGATGAGCTGGAAATGCGAACCGGGCGGGGTGCAGATATCGATGATATCGACGTCCGGCATTGCCAGCACTTCAGCGAAATCCTTGACCCGCCTTGCGATGCCGAATTCGTCGCCAACGGCGTTCAGGCGCTCCTCGTTGAGATCGCAGAGGACGGCAACCTCGAAGCGATCGGAATGCGGCAGATAGCCTTCGACAATATGGGAGCGGCCGATGCCGAGACCGATGACCGCAACTTTCTTCACGTCGGACATGTCAAACTTACCTTTGTACGGATTTGAGCGCTGTTGCCTCGGCAAGAGCCTGCGCCTTTAGCGCCAGCTCCATGGCCTTGAAGCAATGTGCCTGGCCCATGGCGGTTTCGGTGCGGTCGCGGATATCGGCGGCAAACTGCCGGCCGTAAGGCAGATCCATGCCGGCGCAATCGATATGCTGCATGCCCTTGCGATCGGTGAGGAAGAGGTGATCCGTGCCAGGGCGGCCTGCGACGTCGACATATTTGCGCAGCTCGATCGTCCCTTCGGTGCCGACGATGAACAGGCGGCCGTCACCCCAGGTGGAAAGACCGTCCGGCGTGAACCAGTCGACTCGGACATAGCCGGTCACATCGGGCGTGCGCAGATGGAAATCGCCATAGTCCTGCAGGCCCGGGGTTTCCGGATTGGCGCGGTTCGAAACCGTTGCCGACAGCACCTCGGCCTCAAGCGTATCGGCAAAGAACAGGAACTGCTCGCATTGATGCGATGCAATGTCGGTGATGATGCCGCCATATCGCTTGCGGTCGAAGAACCACTCCGGGCGGGTCGGCTTGCGCAGCCGGTGCGGACCGAGGCCCGTGGTGTGGATGACCTTACCGATGGCACCGGCCTTGACCAGTTCGCCAGCCTTGACCGTCGACGCCGTCTCGAAGTGCTCGGAATAGAGAATGGAGAGGATGCGGCCGGTCTCGGACTGGACTTTGCGCACCTCGGCCAGCTGCTCCAGCGTCACCATGCCCGGCTTGTCGAGCATGACGTCCTTGCCGTGCTGCATGGCGTCGATGGCAATGCCGGCCCGTTCGCTTGAGATCGCCGAGCTGAGGATCAGCCCGATCGAGCGGTCTTCCAGGATTTCACGCTTGTCGGCGACGCGCTTTGCCTGCGGAAAACGCTGCGTGAAGATCGCCGCGAGATCGTCTTCGATGGCGTAGAAGGCGGTCAGTTCGGCGCCTGCCCGCAACATGACGTTGACCTGGCCGTAGATATGGTCGTGGTTGATACCGATGGCGGCAAAGCGCAGCGCGCTCATACGACATTTCCTTTCAAAGTGGTTTCTTGACGCATGATCCCGAAATCCCCTTCAGGCCTTTCGGGGTCGTGCTCGTCAACGTTTGAGGCCCGCGGTGGCAATGCCGTCGATCAGCAGCCTCTGGAAGAACAGGAAGATCAGGAACACGGGGATCAGCGAGATGCTCGACATGGCGAACAAGGCGCTCCAATCGGAACTGCCCGTCGAGTCCACGAAGGAGCGCAGGCCGAGCTGGACCGTGTAGGTATTGATGTCGGAGAGATAGATCAGCGGCCCGAAGAAATCGTCCCAGGTCCAGATGAAGGAGAAGATCGCGGCCGTTGCCAGCACCGGCAGCGACAGCGGCAGCATGATGCGCCAGTAGATGCGCCAGGGGCTGCAGCCGTCCATCATCGCGGCCTCGTCGAGCTCGCGCGGAATGCCGCGGAAGAACTGCACCATCAGGAAGATGAAGAAGGCATCCACCGCCAAAAACTTCGGCACGACCAGCGGCAGCATGGTCTTCACCCAGCCGAGCTTCAGGAACAGGATATATTGCGGGATGAGCGTCACGTGATAGGGCAGCATCAGAGTGCCGAGCATCAGCGCGAACCAGAAATTCTTGCCCCAGAACTGCAGCCGCGCGAACGAATAGGCGGCGAGCGAGCAGGAAATGACATTGCCGATCACCGACAGCACGGCGATGACGACGGAATTCCAGACGAAGGAACCAAAGGTCACCTGTCCGCCGAACCAGCCGCGGGAAAAGGAGCTGAAATCGAACTGCGACGGGATCAGCGATGCCGTGCCGAAGATCTCGTTCTGGTCCTTGATCGAGCCTGACAGCATCCACAGCAGCGGATAGAGCATCACGATCGAGGCGGCGACCAGTGCGACATGGATCAGGGTGGACAGGTACCACGGACGCTCGCGCGGCGGGTTTATGTCGTCGGAAAAGTGAGAGAGCTTCGCGTCAGTCATCGTAGTGGACCCAATAACGAGCGGAGAGGAAGGAGAAGGCGGTAAAGATCGCGATGATCACCACCAGGACCCAGGCGAGCGCTGCCGCGTATCCCATGCGGAAATAACCGAAGGCTTCCTGGTAGAGATACAGCGTATAGAACAGCGTCGAGTCGATCGGTCCGCCGGTGCCCGACGAGATGACGTAGGCCGGGGTGAAGGCCTTGAAGGCATCGATGGTCTGGACGACGGCGTTGAAGAAGATCACCGGCGTCAGCAACGGCAGGGTGATCTTGAAGAAGATCCGCCATTTCGAAGCGCCGTCGAGGCTGGCCGCTTCGTATAGATCGGTGGGGACCTGCCGCAGGCCGGCCAGGAAGATGATCATCGGCGAGCCGAACTGCCAGATGGCAAGGACGATCAGCGTATAGAGCGAATAATCCGGATTGGAGATCCAGCTCGGGCCGTTGATGCCGAAGACATACCAGAGCAGCGTGTTGATGACGCCGTCACCGTCGAAGATCTGCCGCCACAGAACCGCAATCGCGACGCTGGAACCGAGCAGCGACGGCAGGTAGAAGATGGCGCGATAGACCGGCAGGCCGCGAATGCCGCGATTGAGCAGCAGGGCGACCAGCAGCGCGAAGGCAAGCTTCAGCGGCACCGAACAGATCACGTAGAACAACGTAACCTTCAACGAGGAAATGAACTTGTCGTCGCCCGTGGCGATGCGCGCATAATTGTCCAGACCGACCAAATGCGGTGCCTGCAGCAGATTATAGTCGGTAAAGGACAGGTAGAGCGACACGATCGCCGGCCCGAGGGTCAGGCCGAAAAAGCCGATGAACCAGGGCAGGAGGAAGAGGTAGCCTGGCGCATTGCGCGCCAGTGCTCCGGGTGCCTTGTGACGGGTTTCGACGCGCGTCGGCGCGGTCGTGCCGACGGCCAAGCCGCCGGCAACGCTATTGTGGTTCGTGCCCACGATCTCAGCCTCGCGTTACGTTTGCTGCCGCCTGTTCGACGAATTTCGTTCCGGCGTCCTGTGCGCTGGTCTTCCCGAAGGCCACTTCCTGGGCGATCTTCGTCAGCAGGAAAGCGTTTTCGCCGGCGCCGTTCGGCGGGGACGGCGGCAATGCGCCGACGTGCGGCGTCAGGCGGCCGATATAATCGACGACCTGCTTGCTGGCGACGTCGAGGTCCGGCGTCAGCAGGTCGCGGATCTTCGGCGAGGCGGGAACGCCGCGTTCGACGCCGAGCGCCTTGGTGCCGTCCGGGTCTTCGACCAGATAGTTGACGAAGGCGACGGCCGCGTCCTTGTTGGCCGATGATGCCGAAACGGACATCAGCATCGACGGCTTCAGATACTGGCCGGGTTTGCCGTCCTTGCCGGGATTGGGGTAGGCGATCAGGTCAAGCTTTTCCTTGCTGAGGCCCTGGATGGCGATGAACTGGTTGGAGTGGGCGAAGCTGACGGCCGCCTTCTTCAGAGCGAGCATGCTGGTTTCGATCGTTTGCTGGTCGAGCGCCTGCACATCGGCCGGCACGCAGGCGCCGGTTTCGCGCAGGTGACCCCAGAAGGTGAACCAGTCGGCGGCATCCTTGGCATCGAAGGCGAGCTTGCCGTCATTGGTGTAGAGGGCCTTGCCGTGCTGGCGCAGCCAGCATTCGAAGGCCGGCTCCAGGCCGCTCGCATCCTGCGTGCCGTAGAAGCCGCGGCGCTTCTTTGCGGCGGTGACCTTGGCACAGGCATCGGCGAACTGATCCCAGGTGACGCCGTCATGCAGCGGATCAACGCCGGCTTCGGCCCAGGCAACGGTGTTGATGACCGTCATCGAAGAATTGACGCCGAGATTGACGCCGTAAAGCTTGCCGTCGACCTTGCCGGAATCGATGTTCGGCGCGCCGAAATCGTTGATCGCCAGGCTCTTGCCGAGATAGGGCGTGAAGTCGAGCAGCGTGCCGCGGCGCGCATATTCGAAGATATAGCGATAGTCCATCTGGATCAGGTCGGGAGCATTGCCGCCGGCGGTCTGGGTGGCCAGACGTGTCCAGTAACTGTCCCATCCGAAGGACTCGCCTTCGATGGAGACATCCGCATTCTTGCTCTGATAGGCTTTCATCGCGGCCATCGTGCGGTCGGTTCGCTCCTTCGAACCCCACCACAGAAACCGCATCGAGGTTGCCGCATTGGCGCGGCCAAGTCCGATACTGCCAATAGCAAGCGTGGCTGCCATGCCGGCAAGCATCTGCCGGCGGTCGATCGTCAACGTCATCCTGGTCTCCTCCCCAGTTAACAGATGATTTACGAAACTGCTTTGCACCATATAACTATTTGGTTACAAGTTGGATAGAAACGCGACCGCTGTCAAGCGCCAATCGTGTCACAATTGAAACGACGGGGCTCGGAGCGGGAGGCGTCTGCTGCGGAAGAGATAGTTCGGGGAGGAGAAAGGTCCATGGCGGCCAAGACCAGACAAGCGGCTGAAAACCCTGAAAAAGCCGTCGCGAAAGGCAAGGCGGGCGAGGCTGTGCGGGCGCGGCCGAAACGCGTGCCGCGCAATCCGCAGCGCACCCATTCGGCGATCCTCGATGCGGCGACCGAGGAGTTCGCCGCCCATGGTTTCGGCGGGGCAAGAGTGGATGCGATCGCGGCCAGGGCAAAGACCAACAAGCGCATGCTCTATCACTATTTCGGCGACAAGGAGGGGCTTTATGTCGCCGTGCTCGAAGCGAGCTATGCAACGATCCGAAGTGCCGAAAAAAGCCTTGATCTTGCAAGGCGCGACCCGGAAGACGGCATGCGGGAGCTGGCGCTCTTTACCTGGAATCACTTTCTCAAGCATCCGGAATTCCTGAGCCTGCTCGTCACCGAAAATCTGCACGAGGCGCGCTACCTACAGCGATCCGACAAGATTTCGGTAATGCATTCGCATTTCATCGGCGAGCTCGCCAGCGTGCTGCGACGAGGTGAAGCAGTCGGCATTTTTCGAGCGGCCATCGATCCCGTATCGGTCTATCTTACCATCGCGGCACTCGGGTTTTTCTACCTGTCCAATCGCCATACTTTGTCGACGATTTTCTCCCGCGAGCTGACGGCGCCGGCGGCTCTGGCGGCCTGGGGCGAGCACATCGTCTCGGTCACTCTGGCCTCGATCAAACGCTGAGGATTGCGAGAAAGTTCAGAAAGGCGATTGACAAATCCCGGCGTATCGCGCGATCGTGTAACTATATAGTTACCTTGGTTAAAGGACCAAGTGTTTGCTTTTGCTGGCTCTGGAGGGAGCCGGCACGACTTCTGGAGGAAGCATGAAACGCGTTGGTATCATCATGCACGGCGTCACCGGGCGCATGGGGCTGAACCAGCACCTGATCCGCTCGATCGTCGCGCTGCGCGCCGAAGGCGGCGTGCGTCTGTCGAACGGCGAACGCGTCATGCCCGATCCGGTTCTCGTCGGCCGCAATGCGGCGCGGCTTGAGGAGCTCGCCCGCAAATATGGCATCGAACGCTGGACCACCGATCTCGACGGTGCGCTCGCGGATCCGAACGACACGATCTTTTTCGATGCCGCAACGACGCAGATGCGCGCCGAACTGGTCTCGAAAGCACTGGCCGCCGGCAAGCACATCTATTGCGAAAAGCCCATCAGCGACGATCTCGACGCCGCGGTTACGCTGGCGCGTAAGGCCAAGGCATCGGGGCTGAAGAACGGCGTCGTGCAGGACAAGCTGTTTCTTCCCGGCCTGCGCAAGATCGCCATGCTGCGCGACAGCGGCTTCTTCGGCAAGATCCTCTCTGTGCGCGGCGAATTCGGCTACTGGGTCTTCGAAGGCGACTGGGGCGTGCAGGCACAGCGGCCCTCATGGAACTACCGAAAGGCTGAGGGCGGCGGCATCATCCTCGATATGCTCTGTCACTGGCGCTACGTCCTCGACAATCTCTTCGGGTCCGTAAAGGCGATCAGCTGTCTCGGGACCACCCACATCCCGAGCCGCGTCGATGAAAACGGCCGCACTTATCAGGCCGATGCCGACGATGCCGCCTATGCCACCTTCGGGCTCGAAGGCGGTGTGGTCGCCCATATCAACTCCTCCTGGGCCGTTCGCGTTCGCCGCGACGATCTTGTCACCTTCCAGGTCGACGGCACACATGGTTCGGCAGTTGCCGGACTGACCCGCTGTTTCACGCAGCATCGCGTCAACACGCCGAAGCCGGTCTGGAACCCGGACCAGCCGCAGACCATCGATTTCTACAATACCTGGGACGAAGTCCCGGACACACAGGTCTACGACAACGGCTTCAAGATCCAGTGGGAAATGTTCCTGCGGCACGTGCTTGAGGATGCGCCGTGGCGCTTCACGCTCGAAGAGGGCGCAAAAGGGGTGCAGCTCGCCTCGCTGGGGCTGAAGAGCTGGGCCGAGCGCCGCTGGCTGGACGTGGAACCGCTGGATATCTAGGCCGGCTCATCGTTGAGAAGAAGGACAGTCTGAAGCCATGACCGATCCGTTGAAGATCAGACTTGTCGAGGCGGAAACCTTCGAGCGGCCGGTGAAGCTCCGGCTTCCCTTCCGTTTCGGCGCGGCGACATTGCGCGAGGCCCGGCAGATTTTCCTGCGCGTGCGCGTCGAAGACGCGAACGGCCGCTCTGCCATCGGCATGTCGGCCGAGCTGATGGTGCCGAAATGGTTCGACAAATCACCGGAGCTGTCGAATGCCGACAATGAAAATCAGCTTCGCCGTTCGCTGGCATTGGCGCTCGATGCCCTCAAAGATGCAGGGCTCGGCGCGGCCTTCGCGTTGCACGCCGCCGTCGAAGGAGGACATCACGCACGGGCAGCAGCGGAAAAGCTGAACGGCCTCGTCGCTTCCTTCGGTCTGGCGCTTGCCAACCGAGCCATTCTCGATGCTCTCTGCCGGCTGGAGGGGTTGAGTGTCGCGCAGGCGATCAAGGCCAATCGCCCGGGCATGGATGCCTCGACGGCTCAGGATCTGGCCGGTTTCGACATTGCGAATTTCCTGGCGGAACTGGTGCCGGCCGACAGCCTTGCCGCCCGCCATACGATCGGACTGGTTGACGCCATTTTGACGAGCGACATTCCGGCGGCCGAACGATTGAACGATGGCCTGCCGGAAAGCTTCGAAGAGGTGATCGACACCTACGGCCACACTTTCTTCAAGGTGAAGGTCTCCGGCGTTCCCGATGCCGATATCGATCGTCTGTGTCGGATCGCCGCCGTCATCGATGCCAAGGTTCCGGCCTATTCGGTGACGCTCGACGGCAATGAGCAATTTTCGTCTGCCGAGGGCGTGGCCGACCTTCTGTCGCGGATCAAGGCCGAGCCGCGACTTGCCCGTTTCGCCGCCTCGATCCTGTTCGTCGAGCAGCCGATCGCCCGCGCACATGCTTTCGAGAAGCCTGTCAAGGCGCTTGCCGCCTTCAAGCCGGTGGAGATCGATGAATCCGATGCGGATATCGACGCTTTCGCCACCGCAAGGGCGCTCGGCTATACCGGGATTT
>JAGWJK010000113.1 GCA_028865845.1 Rhizobiaceae bacterium | reverse complement strand
GAAAATAGGTCGGGTCGCGAAACATCTCGCTGACCTGAACGGTCAGGTATCCAAGCAGTCGCGGCAGCATCGCGGGATCATGCAGCATCTTTTCCTGCATGGCGGAAAAGGTCGTAAATCCCAATTGCTCGCGAGCCTGTTTCAGCCGCCGCTTGATCGAAGCGAAGGCATAATTTCGAAAATCATAGTGATAGCGATGATAAAGCGCCTCCAGCAGGAGCCGGATTTCGATGTCCTCTATCTTTTCGGGCACAAAGCTTTCCGTCATCGGGGCATCCACACGCGCACGAGAGACAGCAGCTTTTCCACGTCGAGGGGCTTGGCCATATAGTCGTTCGCGCCGGCGTCGATGCAGCGCTGCTGATCGTCCGGCATCGCCTTGGCCGTTAAGGTGATGATCGGCAGTTTCTTCCACTCGGGATTCCTTCGGATTTCGCGGGTGGCGGTCAGTCCGTCCATCACGGGCATCATCACATCCATCAGCACGAGATCGATCGCCGTATCTGATCGACTTCCGGCGCGTTCGAGCGCATCCAGTGCCTCCTTGCCGTTCCTGGCGATCTCGACGATCGCGCCGCGCGGCTCGAGGATATTGGTGAGCGCATAGACGTTGCGGACATCGTCCTCGACCACGAGGATGCGCCGGCCTTCAAGCAGCGCATCCCGGTTTCTCGCCTTGCGGATCATCCTCTGCTGTTCGTCGGGCAGTTCGGAGACGACCTGGTGCAGGAAAAGCGTCACTTCGTCGAGCAGCCGTTCCGGTGACTTGGCACCCTTGATGATGATCGACTTCGAGTAACGGCGCAGGCGTTGCTCGTCGTCCGCCGAAAGGACGCGGCCGGTATAGACGATCACCGGCGGAAACGAATGGGCGCTCTCCTGGCTCAGCGTTTCGAGTAGCGAATAGCCCGACGCGTCCGGCAGCGACAGGTCGAGAACCATGCAGTCGAACGTCTGTTCCTTGAGCAATTTCAGGCACTCGGCCGCGGTACCCGCAACCATCGTCTCGACATCGTGAGATGTCAGAAGTTTTGCGACCGCCTCACGCTGCACCTGGTCGTCCTCGACGATCAGCACGCGATGCATATTCTGGGACAGTTTGGCTTCGAGCTTCTGCAGGACTTCGACGAGCTGCTCGCGCTGCACTGGCTTGAGCAGATAGCCGACCGCGCCCAGCGAGAATGCCGTCTCCGCATAGTCGCTCGCCGAAATGATGTGGATGGGAATGTGCCGTGTTCGGACATCACGCTTGAGCCGGTCAAGGACGGAAAGGCCCGATTGATCCGGCAGGCCGACGTCAAGAACGATCGCGCTCGGCATGAACTGCCTCGCAAGCTCCAATGCCTCCTGCGCCGTACTTGCCACGAGGGTGCGGAAACCTTTCTCACGCGACAGATCCCGAAGAATGGAGGCGAATGTATCGTCGTCCTCGATCACGAGAAGAACATGCTTCGCATCGGACGGCACGCCGCGGTCGTCATCAACAAGCCGATGCCGTTCGGGCGGCGCGGAACGAGGCTCCTCTGGTTGAACGGTCGCAGACATGGCCGCGACGACGTCATTCGATTGGCGAGGGGCGACCTTGCCGGGATCATAGGATTCGGGGATGGTAACGGTGAAGGTACTGCCCTGCCCCTGCGCGCTCTTCAGATGGATCGAGCCGCCGAGCAGACGGACAAGCTCGCGCGAAATCGAAAGGCCGAGACCGGTGCCGCCATATCTGCGGCTGATCGTGCCGTCTGCCTGATGAAACGCTTCGAAAATGCTTCGCTGTTGTTCTTCGGGGATACCGATACCGGTATCGGAGACGGACAGCGCAACCTGACCGTCGCCTGCACGCTTGATCAACAGGTCGACCCGACCCGCCTCCGTGAACTTGAAGGCGTTCGACAGCAGGTTCTTGAGAACCTGCTCGAGCCGTTGCAAATCCGTCTCGATGATGGTCGGGCATTCCGGTGCGATTTCGATCGTAAAACCCAGCTGTTTGTTTTGGGCCACCGGCTGAAAGAGCTGGCGAAGGTTGTTGGCGAGCCGTTCGATGGAAACCGGCTCCGGCCTGATATCGACATGACCTGCCTCGATTTTCGAGAGGTCGAGGATGTCGTTGATGAGGTTCAGCAGGTCATTGCCGGAGGATTGGATCGTCTGGGCATATTTGACCTGTTCCTGAGTAAGGTTGTCCTCGGGATTGTCGGCCAGAAGCTTGGCGAGGATCAGCGACGAATTGAGAGGCGTCCTCAATTCATGCGACATGTTCGCGAGGAAATCCGATTTGTAGCGGCTTGCCTGTTCGAGTTCGCGTGCCTTGAGCAGGACGGATGCATTGGCGCGCTCCAGATCGTTGCGCTGGCCCTCGAGCTGCTGCGTTTGCTCTTCGAGTTGCGAGTTCGTCTGCTCCAACTCGACCTGCTGCTGCTCGAGCCGCGCCTGTGATTCCTTCAGCGCCCGGCTTTGCTCTTCCAGCTCCTCGTTGGAGACCCGCAGCTCCTCGCCCTGGACCTGCAGTTCCTCGGACTGGCGCTGCGTTTCCTCAAGAAGCTTCTGCAGATCGGTGCGGTAGTTCGCGGAGCGCATTGCAGTCGCAATCGCTGTCGATGCCTGGTCGAGCAAGGCAAGGACGCTGTCGTCGATCGGGCGCACGAAACCGAGCTCGATGACGGTGTTGACAGTCCCGTCGACGCTGCCGGGCGAAATCACCAGATGTTTTGGCCTGTCCTGCCCGAGCGCCGAACCGAAGACGAGATAGCCTTCGGGAACATCGTTGATAAGCACGGGACGCTTCTGTGATGCGGCCTGGCCGAGCAGCCCTTCCTTCGCTCGGAAATGCTCGATGATATTGGCATTCTCCGGGACACCATATGTCGAGGCGCGGCTGTAGACAGCGGCATTCCCAACGAAAACAGCGCCTGCGACGGCGCCGACATGGCGAGACAGAAATTCGAGAATGTTCTCGCCGAGCTGCGCGATGGACTGATCACCCATAAGGGCCGAAGCCAGCGCAAGTTGCCCGGATTGCAGCCATTCCTGCAGCCGGCGGGCAAGCGTCGCCCTGCGGATGAGGATACCCACAGCTATCGTGAGCAAAATACCCAGTATGCCTGAAAGAACGCCGCTGACGAGCGCAGTGCTGTAGGCGCTGTTCATTTCTAAGAGACGTTCGGCCCGCAGCCTTGCTTCCTCCTGGCCCATCGACGTGAGCTGCGACCGTATGGCATCCATCTCGACTTTGCCGCGGTCGGAATTGACGACAGCAAGCGCTGCATCTGCACCCTTGGTCCGGCGCAGGTCGATCGTCTCCTTGAGCTCGGCGAGCTTGGCGGCAACATGCTGCCGCAAGGCCGCGATCCGGGGCTGCTGCGCGGCATTGTCGCTCGTCAGCTGAGCGATCTCGTCAAGCCTTTCCGGCATCGCGGCGAGCGCGGAATTATAGGGGTCGAGATACCGTTCGTCGTTGGTCAGCAGAAAACCACGCTGTCCTGTCTCTGCGTCCTGCGCACTCGAAAGCAGTTCGTCGAGCGCAATGATGACTTCGTGAGAATGAACGATCCTGTCGTTGTCGCTCCGCAAGGTCTGAAGATTGAAATAGGCGACCAGCCCGCTGACCACGAAGAAGACGAGCGCCCCTGCGAGGCTGAAGGCGACAACCGGATCAAGGCCCAGCGTCCCCTTGGAACTGTCAGGCGTCACACTCTGCTTCATGGAACTCTCGTGATTATTGAGGCTTGAGAAATGGCTGGAGGTTTAGTCGGTAATTATTATCAATCAGCGCCGTCCGCGCGATCTAACGTATCAGCCGGCAGGATCAAGTTCGCGCACTCTTGAAATTCAATCCCATCTTGGCGGCGGTCCTGGTCTTTGAAACCTGGCACTGACGACGGGTCATAGCCGCACTGCGGCACGAGAGATCGCCGTCATTGATGGTGCTGCGATAAAGATTTTCATGGTCATGACCCGCCCCCTGATTTTGTTAACCCTCTCAAACGCCGTTGCGGGAAAAGAGTTCCGCAAAAAGTGTAACAAATATCGAAGTTTACGGCCAACTAATAAAAGTGATGATGCAGCCAAGGACAACGGCACCGGATGTATCAATTTCTGTCGGATCGCAACGTCGGCGCCGACGACTGCCAACCACGCCGCTTAAATTTATGTTCTGGACGGAACCGAAGACTCACGACAGAGTTATTGCGCCGAGTGAGGTGCAGAATGAACAACGAAGTGCTTTGGAATTCGCCGGTCACGGTGATGATTGGGTCGGCAAAATACATCGTCAAAAACACAAGCGAAGCAGCCTGGCTGCTCGCAGACAAATGGCCCGATGTTGCCGGTAAGCCATTTGTACGGGCGCTCAAAGCCTGTGCAGCCGCAACGGATGGACGACGGCCCGCCAGCTATTCGCGCTTAGCCCTCATAGCGGCCGCGCGAGACGCCAATATCCCCACATCCTGACTGAAATCACTTGGATTTACGACGCCAGGCGGATGATTTCGGGCGTGATCTTCAAAGGCTCGGGACGGCCGAACAGATAGCCCTGAAAGGCTGTCGCCCCGGCCGCTCGGGCTAGCAGATGATGCTCCTCGGTCTCGATGCCTTCGGCAACAACTGAGAATCCAAGGGTCTGGCCGAGTTTGCCAACACCGGAGACGAAGACCTGCGCAATCGGATCGTCGGAGAGTTTTTGAATGTAGCTCCTGTCGATCTTGATGATGTCGAACGGCATGTCGCGCATGAAGGCAAAACCGCTGTTGCCGACGCCGAAGTCGTCGAGTGACAAGCGAAACCCCATGCGTTTCAACTCGCTGACAGTGGCAAGAACTGCCGGCGTTGCGTTGATCGCCACAGTTTCGGTCAGCTCCAGAATGAAATTCTCTGCACGGCAACCGGTCTCGCGCAGCGTCTTGCGCAGCATCGGTACCAAGCGGTCGTGCAGGAGCTGCGCCCCTGAAATGTTGATCGAGATCGCCTTGAAGCCGCTCCGCTCATAGTCGCGGCAGACCTGGCGGAATACCCATTCGCCGAGATGATCTATGAGAGAGGATTGCTCCGCGATCGGGATGAATTCATCCGGCGGAATGATGATGCCGCGCACCGGATCACGCCAGCGCACGAGAGCTTCCGCTCCCCGCGTCTCCCCATCGGCGCCTATAACCGGCTGATAGAAGATTGTCAGATGATTGAGAAAGATAGCGGAGCGTAGCTCACGCGTGATCTGACGCTCCCGCATCTGGCTGCGCTGCATGTCGGGATCGAAGAAGGCGAATTGATTACGGCCGTTACGCTTGGCCTCATAGAGTGCGACGTCGGCGCACATAAGCAGGGCATCGGCAAATCCTGCATGCAACGGGGCCTGGGCGATGCCGATCGAAATGCCGTCATAGCCCCGGTTCTCCTGATCCCGCTTGAGCAGTTCGCGCAGCTTGTCCATGAAGCTGGCGACCTCCGCCGACAGGATGTGATAGTCGGTGCCTTCGGCGATGACCGCGAATTCGTCGCCACCAATTCTGCCGACGATCCAGTTTGACCTGACCGCAGCCACCTCGACCAACGTCTTCAGCACGCGATCGCCGACCGCATGTCCGAACGTGTCGTTGATCCTCTTGAAGTGATCGACGTCGATCAGCATCAGGGTAAAATCGGGCGTCGGCTTGTTGGCGATCTGCTTGGTGCGGATCGTCCCCAGCCTCTCCTCCAGGATTTCCATAAAGCGGCTGCGGGAAAACGCACGCGTCAGCCCGTCACGCTCGACGACGAGATCTCGTTCCTGATCATGCACCTCGATCTGCTGGCGAGCCCAGGTCAGGCGGAACACGCCGGCGACGGTCGCGATGAATGCGATCACCAGTGTCTCCACATCGAATCCATGCTCTATGATGGCATCGCTGAAGCTGAGTTGCCGGAAGAGGTGCACGAAGCCCCTGAGACCGAGCGTCATCGTCAGAGCAAAAATGGCGATAACCTGCAGCAGTCGGATCATGCCGATATTGCTGCGAAACTGGGGCATGGCTTTCATGGTGAAGCTACTTCAAGGGGGGCGGACTGGTTTCTGAGGATACCCTTATTCATTTACGGACAGGTGAATCCAAAGCCGTAAATTCCTGGAATATCGGTTGAAACTGCCGATGCGCCATTACCCGTCATCCGGGTTGCGAGCCGCTTGAAACGGCGGGGATATTATCTCCGCCTCAAGAGGTCCGATATGCGTGCACAATGTCATTTCGCTGTTAAACAGCTGCTCTATTGATGCCTCGGGGTCAATGCACGGCTGTGCAACGGGGTTTTCTCATGGATCAGGGCGCGTTTCTGCAGCTTGATGGAATTGCAAGCAAATACGGTTCGACGCCCGTTCTGTCGGATATAAACCTCAGCATCGCACGCGGTGAATTCGTGGCCCTGCTTGGTTCATCGGGTTGCGGGAAGACCACGTTGCTGCGCGTGCTGGCCGGTTTCGTCAACCCTTCTGCCGGCAAGATCGTCGTCCGTCACCGCGATGTGACCGGGCTTGCCCCGGACAAGCGCGGCATGGCGCTGGTGTTCCAGTCATACGCCCTGTGGCCGCATATGACAGTCGATCAGAACATTGGTTATGGGCTTAAACTCAAGGGCGTTCCAAGAGCTGATATCGCCAAAAAAGTCGCGGCCACGGAAACGCTGCTCGGCCTCGGCGGGCTCGGCGCAAGAAAGCCGGCGGCGCTCTCGGGTGGGCAACGCCAGCGCGTCGCGCTCGGACGCGCCATCGTCGTCGATCCCGAAATCCTTCTTCTCGACGAGCCGCTATCCAATCTCGATGCCCGAATTCGCCTGACCGTCCGCCATGAACTGCGGGCGCTGCAGCAGCGGCTCGGCATTACCGCGATCCACGTCACCCATGATCGCGAAGAGGCGATGGTCATGGCCGACCGCATCGTCATTCTCGATGCCGGCCGCATCGCCCAACATGGTACGCCGGAACAAGTTTATAACCGGCCGGCATCGGCCTTCGTCGCCGCATTCATGGGCGCCGAAAATTCACTGCGCCTGCACGGCACGGCAAAGGGCACTACTTTCGCCGTTGCGCCCGGAGACAGCAACGACGCAGCTGACATTCCGATGCTTTGCTCCTCACTTGAGGATGGCCTCGTCGAAGCGCGTTTCCGTCCAGAAGCGGCCAGCCTGTTTGCCTTGACTGACACTGTTCCCGAAGAGGGTGGCCGGTTTCGCGGGGTGGTGAGCACGGTCACCTACCCAGGTGGCCACTGGCGCCATTCGGTGCGCATCGGTGACGCCGACATTCTTGCCGATGCGTCCCGCGCCTTCGAACCAGGCACGCAGGTCACCGTACACGTCCCACCGCAGGCACTATTTCTCTTTCCCGCGTCGTAATCGGCTCCGGCCATTGCCGGAGACGGGAATACCAACCCCCGCAGCCTCAACCTGAACCACGGAGAAGCGTTCATGAAAAGACTGATTTATGTGGCGTTCGCGCTCGCACTTGCGACTGTTCCTGTGAAATCCGAAGAATTGACCGTCGCCACCGCAGGCGACCAGAACATGGTCGACTACATCAACCAGTATCTCGGACCGTTGTTCGAAAAGACCTATCCGGGCAACACGGTCCGAGCGATCGGCACCGGCCCCGGCGACGCTGGCTCGCAGAAGATCATCGAGCGTTTCGATGCGCAGGAAGCGGCAAAGAGCCAGACCTGGGACGTCGACGTCGCCGTCGTGCATGAGAAGTTCGCCGGACCGATGGTCGCCAAGGGCTATCTGGACAAGTACCGCGGCAGCATCGATACCGGTACGCTCGTCACGCGCGACAATGCCAAGAACGCTCTTGGCGCCGACGTCGACGGCTACGTCATGCCAATGTTCAACAGCCAGACGGCGATTGCCTACAATCCCGCCATGGTGACGAACCCGCCGAAGACCTATGCGGAACTCGCAGAATGGGTAAAGGCCCATCCCAAGCAGTTCGGCTATAACGGCATCAAGGGCGGCGCCTCGGGCGTGAGCTTCGTCATGGGCTGGATCTACGCTTTCGGCGATGGCGATGCACAGAACCTGATGGTCGGCCCCTACAAGGAAGAAGAAACCAAGAAGTGGGACGGTGCCTTCAAGAGCCTCGCCGACTTTACCAAGAATACGACGCTGACACCGGGCAATGCGGGCACGCTCGATCTGCTGAGCCGCGGCGAAATCGCCATGGGCCCGGTCTGGGTGGATATGTTCTACAGCTGGCAGGCCAGTGGACAACTGCCGCCGGACCTCAAGCTGTTCCTGCCCTCGCCGGGCATGCCGGGACAGCCGATGCACTACGTGATCCCGGTCAAGACCGCACATAAGGATCTGGCCGAAAAGTTCGTGGCGCTAGCAACCAGCCCCAAGGTCCAGGCCGATGGCATCGTCAAGCGTTTCAACTGGTACCCGGGCATTGACGCAGTTCACGTCAAGTCGGAACTGGACGAAGCTACCTGGAACAAGCTCTTCGTCGATATCTCTCCGGAAGATCTGGCTACCAAGGGCAAGCCCTTCCCGATCGCCCCCTACAACAACGCCATTCTCGAAGCCTACGAGAATTCCGTGACGTAATCGAAACCAGCCAAGCCTCCCCGCCGGATCGGCGGGGAGCGCCCGCAACGCCGATGGTCGACCGATGCAGAAACATCTGATTGGACTGCTTCTGATCCTGCCTGCACTGGCCGTGATCGCACTTCTTTTCATTTTACCGCTGATCATGTCAGGCGTCGGCGCCTTTCAGGTCGAAGGCGGTGTTTTCGGTCTCGGCAATTTCGAGAAGGCCTTTGACCTCTATATCAAGGATATCCTGTTTACCGTTGTGATCGTTAGCCTTTCGACGGTTCTGATCGGCATCCTGTCGATTGCCATCGGCGGCTACTTGACGCTTGGCGGCAATCCCCTGGCCATATCGATCCTGCGATGGCTTTATCGCTGGCCGATGTTCATTCCCTTCATCGTGGTCAGCCAGATACTGCGCACTTTCCTGTCGAAGAGCGGCCTCATGAACAGCACGGCCGTCAGCCTCGGATTGATCACCCCTCTCGATGCCACGAGTTTTCTGGATTGGCGCGGTATCGTCTTTGCGTTCGTCTGGAAGCAGACGCCTTTCGTCGCCATGCTGGTCGCGGGCGCGATGGCCTCGATCAATCGCGACAATATCGAAGCAGCACGAAATCTCG
>JAGWJK010001185.1 GCA_028865845.1 Rhizobiaceae bacterium | reverse complement strand
GCCGATGCATCAGCGATGTCTGCCCTGGTGTAGCCGAGCACCGCACCAGCAGCCCTTAAGGCCTCCGCCTCGCGCGCAAGCAGGGCGCCGTCCATATCTATGAGGAACAGGCTCGCCCCTTCCGCAGCGCAGGCTTTGGCGATGGCAAGCCCGATGCCCTGTGCGGCGCCGGTGATCAGGATACGCTTTTCGGAAAGACGATTGCTCATGATTGTCCTTTTGGGATTTGCGAGCCGCCAGTCAGCGGCTCCGGCCGCAATTGCAGGCTGACGGACATCGCCTGATCTGGTGCAAGCACCGTGAGACCGCCAAGGCCGGGCAGGTTGTGGCCGTTCGCCAAGTGCGACATCGGCTCGAAACAGAAATAGTCACGCTCGAAGCCCGGATCGAAATCGGCATCGGATATGAAGACGAAATAGCGGCTGAGCCGCGAGTCAGCCTCCAGCCGCAATCGCGCATCGCGCTCGGGCCAGGTCACCTCCGCAACACCATCCCAGCCGTCAAAACCGTTGTTGACCCACCGATGCGGCAGCGTCCGGGGTGAAGCGAAATCGAGATCGGTGGGAACATCAGCCTCCTCACCGGGTAGCCAGCCCTCGACCTCCGTCCAGAACCGTTTTGCCGGCGCCGTCAGCCTCGTTTCAGGTGTCATCGGGAAATAGGGATGCCAACCGAGACCGAAGGGAAGCGCCTCCTCGCCGATATTCCGGACGGTCAGTTGCATGTCGAAGCGATCATCCCGAATCACGAACCGTTGCCGTGCCCGATAGCGATAGGGCGTGCCGGGGCCCTTGTGAGAAAAGCCAAACTCGACCTCCTCACCACTCTGCTCGACGATAGTCCATTCCGACAGCCAGCCTTCGCCATGCAGATAATGTGGATCCCACGGCGTATTGGGCGCAAAGGCATAGTCTCTGCTGCCGAAACTGAAGCGATTGCCCCTGACCCGATTGCCGAAAGGCACCAGCGGATAGCAGCCGGAGGCCAGCGCATCCACGTTGTCTCCCGGCGCTTCGCGCAGCAGCGGCAGTTGCCCACCGTCTCGCTCCCACCATAGGCCAAGGACGGTGCCGCCGCGGGTCGAAAGCCGCGCCGTCAGGCTTCCGCCCTTGAGCTCCACGACAGCCATACCCGCTTTCCCTCTCCATAAATTGTGGTCGATTTCGTGCGGACGGTAGTTTTCATCATATTTATTGTCAACGTAGGTAGGATTTATATACACTCGGTTTGGGGATGATCGCACTGGATGATTGCATCTGCGATCGAAGGCGGGGCGGCACAGGATCGATCAAGGAGACCGCATGGGCGACGGGAAAGCAGGGGGCGGCCGCAAATCGGGAGACAACTTGACCGTGGCGATGCCAGGCCTTGCGGAAGGCGGCAAGCGCAACGTGCGCGAAACGCTGCTGCAGCTTTTTATCGACAAGATCATTTCCGGCGAAATGGTGGAAGGGTCGACGCTGCCGAATGAGGCGGAACTGACCGAGCAGTTCGGCGTCAGCCGCACGAGCCTGCGCGAGGCCATGCAATATCTGGCGGCACTCGGCATGATCCGCTCGCGCACCCGCGCCGGCACCACGGTTCTGCCGCGCGAGAACTGGAATTATCTCGACCCGCTCGTGCTCGACGCTGCCCTGCGGCTCGGCAATGACGACCGGTTTCATACCTCGCTGATCGAAGCCCGGCAATTGCTGGAACCTGCCGCTGCTGCCCAGGCCGCCGCCAATGCCAATGCCCACCATCTCTTTCGCATCTCGAAAGCCTTCGAGGAAATGGTGGAGGCGAATGCGCGCGACAACGAGGCTTAGAGCCGCGCCGACCTCGAATTCCACACGGCGATCATCCGCGCCAGCGGCAATTGGGTGTTTCTGCAGTTCGCAACGGCGA